>JABLXD010000061.1 GCA_013178285.1 Methanofastidiosum sp. | reverse complement strand
CCCCTTTAGGGGCCGCCAGGAAAAGAATATGCGGTTGGCAAACTTATTCAAAGCGCCATCAGGCGCTGCTGGTACCAGCCCCTTATAGGGGCTGTGCATGCCACCGGCTACGCCGGTGGTCATGACTGGATTTGTGCAGTTCGTTGATGCACGAGAACCGTTCCTTTGCACCTGATTTGGTACGTCTGAAACAGTGTCGCTTCTCCGACACCATTTAGAAGACCGTCGACAAAAATCAGCGGTCTTCTCTTGTGCTGCCTGTATTTATACGGGTTTGCAGGTGACAAGTCTTGTAACGACACTCATAAACAAAAGCGAGTGATATAATCTAGTTTGAATGGTATAATTTACATATATAAAGATTATTTCAGTTTTAAATTTAAAAATTGAATGGAAAAGGGAATTAGCATGCGGAAATTGACTGAATCTAAAATCGAAATATTAAAGTCTATCCACAATGACACAGAAGAGATTTTATCACCCTATGCCTGTAAAAATTCTGATGCTATACGTGAATATCAAAGTAAATACAATGAAGATGTCATTCGTACACAATACGCCATAGATATTGATAAGATAATACATAGCAGTTTATATAACCGTGGGAATGACAAAACACAAGTGTTTTCTCTCTATCGGAATGATGATATCACTAGGCGAGCAACTCATGTTCAGTTAGTATCTCGTATCGGTCGTATACTAGGCAAAGCATTACGGCTCAATCTTGATCTAATTGAAGCCATCGCAATAGGACATGATGTTGGACATACACCTTTTGGGCATAAAGGTGAAGAGTTTTTAAATGAACTGTATTACATTCATACAGGACGTTGCTTTAATCACAATGTGCATAGTGTTCGTGTCTTGCAGAGAATCACGGGATGTAATCTTACATTACAAACATTGGACGGCATTTTATGTCACTGCGGAGAGAAAGCTTTTGAAAAATATGAGCCTGCGTCAGTGGCTTCCTTTGCACAACACAATGACATAATAGAAAAATGCTATACACAAAAAGACATAGTTGGCAAACTACGCCCAAGTACCTTAGAGGGGTGTGTAGTTCGTATAAGCGACATGATTGCTTATATTGGTAAAGATCGGCAAGATGCTGCAAAAGCTAAGTTTATAGCCGATTACAAGCAAAACCTTTTGGGTGATAACAATCCTGATATTATCACCAATATTGTAATAGATATCATTTCAAATAGTTTGGATAAATCATATTTATCAATGAGCTTGGATATTTTTGAGGCAATCACAGAAATGTTAACAGAGAATAATACCCTAATTTATCAGCGCGAAGAAGTTATCCAACCATACTATGATGTAATTAAGCCCATGATGGAGTTGATGTATAAACGATTCCTAACAGAACTTGAGAATGACAATTATGATTCCCTGATTTATCAACATTATTTAAACGGAAATGTCGTAGGAAGTTTTTATAGGCATCCTACCAAACGTTTTGTTCAAAAGGATATTCATGATCCGAACAATATAGTCACTGATTTTATTGCGAGTATGACAGACGATTATTTCGTTGATGCTTTTTCGTATCTGTTCCCTGAACATGAGCTAAATCAAAGAATTCAATATGTAGAGTATTTTGATAAGCGCTATACGAAGTGATACTTTATTATTGATAAATTCGATAATTGCTTAATATTTTGGAATAAATTAGTGTAAATACTGCTCGCTGATTACCTACAAACCATTGATATTACTGCTTTCTACAAGCCCTAGGATTGAAGATTAAATTTTTACATATAATTTAAAATCTACAAAAACAAGTATTATTAATAGTAAGCAAAGTTACAGTACTCACTTATTTAATACCTATTTTGACATTAGTACAAATTATTTATTCAAATCATCTTTATTATTTTTTAATTAGATTATGGAGGGGAAGAATATTGGAGATTAAAGCCAATTTTAAACTTCCTTTTAAATTACCTATAAAAGATGGATTGAAATTATTAAGTTCTTATAACTTTGCAAATCTTTGTACGGTCTTTGAGTCAGTTCAGAATGAAGTAGAACTACTAGATAATAATGCGAAAGTTATAAATTCTTCTCTAAACATAACTTATTTTCCATGTAACGGGCTTGAAAATGAAAATAACAAACAAACCATTCTTTACTATTTTGTAATCAATACCATCTGGTATATTAACCGAATTATTGATTCATTTAGAATAACGTTCGGGCTCTCACATTTAAGAAACATAACAATTCGAGACCTTCCAACTGCAATAATTATAGAATTGGATAACGATACATTTGCTTACTTGACGAACACAGAATTTATGAATGAAGATTTATTAGTTATTGATAACGATGGAATTTCAAAAATTAGTTCCACCCTTACTTCAATGGATTTATACCCAGATATATATTTGGTTGAAAATTTTTATGAATCGGCTAAAACACACTTATATAGGGAAAATTTTATTAGGGCAATTATTGACCTTCAGACATCTTTTGAAATTTTTATTAGAAATACTCTCAGGTTAATTTTAACTAAGCAAGGAAGTTCAAAAGATTTAATTGAAAAGGCATCTTCTATTCCTTTTAGAAATGTAATAGAGCAAGAATTATCTAGTTATCTAAAAGAAAATTTAAAGTTTAATAATGCAGGTCCAATAAAAGAGTGGAATCAAGATCTCTATTTATTACGAAATAAGATTGTTCATTCTGGATTTACGCATATAACTGGTAAAGAAAGCATTTTAGCTATCGAGTCTTATGAAAAGGCAAGGAATTTTATTAGTGATTTACTGATTAGAGAAGGATATTTAAGTAAAGATGGTAAAATCGGTTTGAAGCTGTTCCAGAAAAACGAATATGATTTGGAACGTGGTAAAAATTTAGTTAAATTAATGAAGGAGAAAGGGTTAATACCTGAAGATATAAAATTCGTTGAGTAAACATATGAGGGTATTCTCAACATTACCTAACATCAGCCAAATTGGTATTAATTAAGGGATTGCTGGTTTTTAAGTTCATTAATGAGTTAATGTCCCTGAAAGACATGGGGACGATTCCTCTTGTTGAGGCTTCGCAGTCGCCCCCTGGGAGGATGTCTTCTTTTTGTTGTAGGATATATAATATTAACCCACATTTCTGCCGTCTCCGACACCAATTTTAAGGCCCTGCGGATTTTATCACGCAAGGCCTTTTTGTATTTGGTGTGTGATTGGACAGAGACAAAATAACCGGCCCCGTGTCTCTCCGTGTCATACGAAAACGGCCTAAAAGTGAGGGAATATTGTATTCTGCCTGGGATGAGATAGGTCATATTTAGGAAAAGATAATGAAGATAACTGCCTCAGAGCAGAGGCTTTGGGGCTTTTTTATTTTTAACAGAAATTACGCACTTTTTCTCATAATATCGGTGGTAATATAATCGTATACAAGATTATTAGGAAATGGCAAATAATCGGATGATGTTATGGATAGGCCATTGGAGATATTAATATTGTGGAGAAAAGTGAAGATTATTCGATGAGGCTGGTGAAGCCAAATAGTTTTAGTTTTTCTTAGATAGATGCAAATAAAACATTATATAAATACCTCTAAATATGGAGGATATTAACACTTTGTGTAGAAACTGATTTTATCGAACGACTATTCAAAATATAAAGAGGTATGTTATGGATCTGCAAACAATCTTTGTATGGGCCCAAGCAATCTCAGTATGGGCCAGTATAATTGGCTGTGGTATTTCAATTTATTTAGTAAAGAATCTCCCTAATATTTTTCATGAATATTTCGAAACAACTGAATATAATGAAATAAGAACTGAGATTATGAATCAGTTTAAAGCTCACATAAAATTATTGACGGAAGACGAACAACCGATAGATGTTAGAATGGAGACTGAAATATATAATAATATCTGTCGGTTGAATAAATATAGTACTTTGTTTAGAAGAGATATTCGAAAGACCATAAAAAATATGATTGAAATGTTAGAGTCAAGCGATAAAATTGACAGAAAAAAACTAGTTCAAAATCTTACCAAATTAAAAACAGCTTGTGAGTCTCCAATAAGGAAGGGGTTGCTAATATGAATGATAAAATAACAGAATTAATTACTAAGATTATATCTAGCACTAAAGAGCGAAAAATAGAATGGGGGAGGCTTTCTGATTTATTTAGCTCAAATGAAGTTGGCAATAACTTATTAAGACAATATGTTTTGCTTAACGAAAGAGGTGCTTATTTCTATAGCAAAAACAATAGGATATTTTCGTTAAACCAGTTCCAATCTTTTTATACTGAGATTGAGCAAGGATATGTTTGCGTTCTAAAATATGTTAAGCCTGATAGTAGTTATTACGTTATAGCGCTTCAAAGTAACAAACATTCAAGCGTTGTCGAATTAAACAAAAAGGATGAATTGCAACCTGAACTAATCGAACTTGCTTTTTTGATTGAAGGACAAGTAGATAATCCCATGCAATATATTGATATAATTCTAGAAAAAATGAAATGATTAAGGATATTAAAAAAATATTAAGAAGAGTTGAAAAAAGCTCAAAAGATGCAAATAGACTTTACTTTTTATCAAAAGATTACAAGATCCCTTTTGATATAGTTTATGGTATATATTTAATTGAAACTACATACAGACCTGTATTTTATCGTGTTGTTGAGTATATAGTGGCTTCTTTTAGACTGTTGTTGGCTGTTTTATTTAATGTTCCAATTAATAACTATACTGTGGGGAAATGCCAGATTGGCATTGGAGTAATTCTTGCTTTCTGGGGATATTCAAATGCCAATCTTTATTCGAAAAAAATATTTGGCATTACTATGGAACAAGCGGTTAAGATTTTAAAGTCTTTTTTTTGGCAGTACAATTCTATTATATTTGTATGGCGTATAAATATATTGTATAAGAATTGCTCAATTAATGATTATAATACTCTCATCAGGAATATTGGATATTTATATAATGGTAAGATGGTATATGGCTATGTATTAGAAGAACTAATAAGTAAACGCGCTATATGAGTATTTACTTTGCTATCGGGTGTAATACAAAAGCCTCCAACCTTTTATTACAAAATACCTACTGGATAGTTTATATTAAACTATCCAGTACATCCCAAAAGTCATTTTCATGGACGATTAAGATCTGATGTCCTTCTTTTCTAAGGTTGACTGCTGCTTCAACTTTCCGGCCATAGCAGGAGAAAGACCAACAGGGATTGCCCTCATTTCCGACAATTAGATAATTGGTTTTTTTGGTTACGCTGTTTTTGTATAAACCACCAAGGGATTCTATAGTATCAGCTATTGTATTTCTTGTTGTTTTTGAAGATATACCAGTGAAGCAAAAAACGTTATTTACGATGGTTATTTCAGGACATACAGAGCAGATTCCATTGATTGTGATATTCTGTTTAAGCTGTAAAATCTCTTTTAGATCAATGTTGGTAGGACAGTTGTTGATATCAACAAACTCACTAAAAAATAACTTGAGGAACTTCTTCTCGTCATCGCTTAGAACATTATCTGATAATACGGATATAATCAAACTATATATTTCATCATAGGGATAGGTTTTTACAAGATGTTCATTTTCTTCTAGCCACCGGCCAAGGGCTTTAATTTCATCTAATGCAATGTTGTTGTCTGATAATATACCATGTAGTATTCCATGCAAGCGCTGAATATCGGATGTGATTATATCAAAATAAATATTGTCGGTTTTAAAACGGTTACACAACCACAAAATATCTTTTAGTTCTTCTTCATCTAATAAATGGTCTTCGATTGATTTTGATATAAGCGGAATAAGTTCATTAAAAGGATGCGTATATTTATAATGGCTATATTTTGAACACCAAAAATTAAGTTCCATAATCTCTTGTTGATTAATATTGCCATCAATCGAAATCCCTTTAAGAATTCCATCAAGTGTATGAATAGCCTTGTCGAATTCCGATCTTGCCAGCGTGAATTTTCGATAATCCAACGAATCATAATTATCCTCATATGTCCCCACATCTGCCCACCCCTTAATTCAAAATCTGAGTATTAATTAATAGCTGCAAAAAAACACCCGGTTCTGGTTGCTGTCAGTACCAAGGTGTCTGCATCGACTATTTCTTCTTTTTTGCCATCCTCTCGGCAATTTGATATTGCAGT
>JABLXD010000060.1 GCA_013178285.1 Methanofastidiosum sp. | reverse complement strand
ATAAATCCCAAGCCCCGCTCCCCCAAACTGGTCACACCCCCAGCCGTTGTGTGCAAGCTTAATATGAAAAATATGAGAAAACATATAAAACTTATCCTGCTGACCTTGATTTCGCTTTTCATTGGTTGTAAACAATATACTATTGACAAAAAAACAATAGATTGGATTGCATATAGACCAGGACAAGTTTATTTATTTCAAGATAATGAAGGTAATATTGACACTCTAAAAATTTTAAAAACAGAAAAGTTCAATAATCCTGAAGACCATTTAGCAATAATTACTCCTCATCATGAGAAAATCGTTATTGAGGCAAGTGTCCCAGACAAATGGACTAATCCAATGGGAATTACATTTTATTCAAGTAGACAATCTTTAATTGAAATTGACGCTAATAAAAGTAGTACGACTTTTAATATTATATACAAACCTCATGATTACTACTTTGCAAGTAAGAATATTGAATTAGATGAAATCGACTTCTTGACAAAAAAAATTGGAGACAAAACTTATGATGATATAATGATATTTCAGTGCAATGATGAGTCATTTTGTAGTGAAGAAAATTCTATAAAGGAAATTTTTTGGAGTGCAAATTATGGCATAGTTGAATACAACTTAGGAAACACAAAATATACATTGAAAGAAAAACTAAAATAAGCCAGCACACAACAAGGGTTTAATAAAATGCAGGCTATCAGCGGATTAGGCAACTTTATCGTTTCAATACAGCTTTCGTCTCGTGGGACGATGACGGTGTTCCAACCGCCTGCACTTTATCAACCCCCAGCCGTTGGCAGCAATTATAAAAAATCGAATGAGAAGAATAATAATATACATTTTGACTATTTTTATCACAGGATGTCAGACTAATAATTCTTCACTTAAGACTCCTGATAAAAAAGAATTAGAATATTGTTTTATAAATCTCCATAGACATTCGATTGATACTTTATTTAAGACACTTATTGAAAAAGAATATGCAGACTCAATATTTAGATTGTCATATATGAATTTTTATCAGTATGACACTTTTAATCAGAGATTTGAATTTCCTCTAAGTAATTCAACGAATATTTATCACAATCTCCGTGACACCTTAGAAAACAGACTTATTCTTTGTGACAAAAAATTGATTTGGTATAATTCAAATGAATATATTGTGTATAAATATTTATTTGATGAACCACTTGCTGATGATGAAGAAATGCATTACTTTTTTGTACCAGAATTTGGAATTGTAGTTGAAAAATCTGCTGCATGGGGAAATTATTTAAAATTGATAGATAATGGCAACAATGAAGATAGTGATGATATACTTTTTATAAATGAAATGATAATATTCGATTCTGATTTTTTTCATAAATAATAACAGCTGCCAACAAGGGTTTAATAAAATGCAGGCTATCAGCGGATTAGGAAACTTTATCGTTTCAATCCAGCTTTCTCATCGTGGGACGATGACGATGTTCCTACCGCCTGCACTTTATCAACCCCCAGCCGTTGTGCATAATGGTTAGAGACGACAAAATAAAACAATTAACAATGGATAAGATAAAATCAAAACTTATACTTTTTATTACATTCTTCTTGACAATTTCAAACTATGCTTTTGGAAATGATGGAGGTTTTTATGCAAAAGGGAACACTCTATTTCCATTAAAAAGTACAAATATTGAACTCAAAAAAGAAGTTTTGTATTTGACTTTAGATAAAGCATTTTTAAGAGTCAATATTAATTTTACTTTTTATAACCCAAGTGATGAACAGACAATACTTGTTGGTTTTGTAACACCACCAGCAGATGGTGTAGTTACGGATGAAGAAAAAAAACATCCGCAAATTAAAGATTTCATTGTTTATGTAAATAATGAACTTATTGAGTTCAATATAACATCGATAGATAGTACCGACTTTAAACTTTATAATAAAGAAAATTTTGATGGGAAAGACTTCATTTACTACTTTCCTGTAACATTCAAGAAGGGTATAAACACTGTCCAACATTCATATAGTTACATAGGAAGTTTTAATATTTTACCAATCAAAACGTATGACTATAAATTAACCACAGGGAAACTTTGGGCAAATAAACAGATTGAAGATTTTGAACTCATTATCAATTTAGGCGAAGACATATATTTTCATTTGCCCGAAAGAATGCAAAATCAGAATGATTTCAATATGTGGGAAACAATTGGTATTGGACGGCTTTTAAACAAAAATGATGTCAATAGTACAGTAACAGGATATGTTAAATCTGGTTCAATACGTTATCGTGCAAAGAACTTTGTTCCTGAATTTGATTTTAGGATTACCATCATTGACAAAATGTTTGAATTCAATTCAAAATTTAGGATAAATTATTTTGCTCAAAGCCTTAAAGATAATGATGTAATTTGGACAGATGAAGAATTGAGAATATTGAAGAATTCTTTATTTGCATTTAAAGGTTATGACTTCAAGAGCAAAGATTTACACAATTACTTTTCTCAATATGCTTGGTATATTCCTGACCCTTTAATTAAGAATGATTTAAATATATTTACTGAGTGGGAACAGAAAAGGTTTTTTGAAATTGAAGAATTAATAAAAAGTAAAACGAAAGAATAAAACCACTATGCACAACAAGGGTTTAATAAAATGCAGGCTATCAGCGGATTAGGAAACTTTATCGTTTCAATCCAGCTTTTCATCGTGGGACGATGACGATGTTCCAACCGCCTGCACTTTATCAACCCCCAGCCGTTAGGCTACATTTTATGAATACGCACACACAATTGATTATGAACAAAATAAGATGCAGGATTATTTCATCAGAATCTGTTGATGAGATTATAAATAGACTTAAATCAATAACAATAGAAAAAACACCATTTGTTAAACCAAAAGGAATAATGTTTCTTGGAAAAATTAAGGAAAAATCATTTCGACTTATAACATTTCATTCTCAACCTATAAGATTGACATTTGAAATTAAAGAAACGGGAATTGAGTTCGAATACAAAATTGAAAGTATTATTAGTACTATTAAGTGGGTTTTATATCTAATTTCACTACCTGTATTAATAGGTCTATTGATTTGGAGTTTTGTGTCAGAAAAAGCAGGACTTGAGGAAAGAATTGTTATAATTCTATTATTAATACTTCCCTTTGCTGTTATTCGACTTTTTAAATGGGTTTATGAACGTTGGCTACTTCCAAATGACCAAGAATTAATTAAGAAAATCGAAAACGAATTGAATGTCAAGATTGAAAAAGTATAAATATATTATTGAATTTAGTTTTTCGAAAATGTATTTTGAGAATACTCGAAATGAATAAATTAAAATTGGAATATTAACTTTGAGCGTAATATAACTTATTGGTTATCTATTCTTAAAGTCAAGAATAAGCGAACTGATTAGTGTGTGCAATGAATTCAAAGACAGACGAATATAAAAATAAAAAAAACGTAGCCTAACAAGGGTTTAATAAAATGCAGGCTATCAGCGGATTAGGAAACTTTACCGTTTCAATCCAGCTTCCTCATCGTGGGACGATGACGATGTTCCAACCGCCTGCACTTTATCAACCCCCAGCCGTTGGCAACAAGGCTATGACGAAAAATCAAGCTGCATTAGACAATCATAATCCATTAGAAAAATATCCGTACTTTAGCAAAAAATACTGTTGAATACTATGACTTTACCAACAACGAATGAAAATTACCTAAAACTAGTTCAATCTATTGGCGAAACCATAGAGGAAGCTAGAAATAGGGCTGTGAAAGCAGTTAATATTGAACATTTAAGAGCGAATTGGGAGATTGGAAAATTTATAGTTGAATTTGAACAACGTGGGAATGAAAAAGCTGATTATGGAAGTTCTCTTCTTGAAAATCTTGCAAAAGACTTAAGAATTAGATTTGGTAAAGGATTCAGCAAAAGTAATGTTTACTTAATGCGACTGTTTTACATCAAATTTCCAATTTTCCAGACACTGTCTGGAAAATTAGCCTGGTCTCATTATGCCGAACTTCTAGGAATATCAGATGACACTTCAAGGGAATTCTATATCAAACAGTGTGAAAAAGAAAATTGGAGCATAAGAGAACTTAAAAGGCAAATTAGCACCTCCCTTTTCGAAAGAATAGCATTAAGTAAAGACAAGAAGGGCGTTCTTCAACTAGCAAAACAAGGCTTAATAATTTCTGAACCCAAAGATATTGTGAAAGACCCATATGTTCTAGAATTTCTGAAAATTAGCGAAGAAATTCGAATGACAGAAAGCAATCTGGAACAGAAAATAATTGATAATCTTCAAGTTTTTTTACTCGAATTAGGGAAAGGTTTTTCTTTTGTTGGAAGACAGTATAGAATTACATTAGACAATGAGCACTACTATGTTGACCTAGTTTTTTATCATAGAATTCTAAAATGTTTCGTACTTATTGACCTAAAAACTAGACACGTAAAGCATTACGACATAGGTCAAATGAACCTTTACCTAAACTACTTCAAGACTGAAGAAAATACAGAAGGAGACAATCCGCCAATAGGAATAGTTTTAGGTGCTGATAAAAACGACATACTTGTAGAATATGCAATTGGTGGAATTTCGAATAATATTTTCGTATCAAAATATCAACTCTATCTTCCAGACAAAAAGCAGCTTGAAGAAAAAGTAAAAGAATTGATTAACGAATAGAAAAAGCCCAGTTGCCAACAAGGGTTTAATAAAATGCAGGCTATCAGCGGATTAGGAAACTTTAGCGTTTCAATCCAGCTTTCTCATCGTGGGACGATGACGATGTTCCAACCGCCTGCACTTTATCAACCCCCAGCCGTTGTGCAACATTTTGATGATGTGACAAATATAGAATTTAGACTGTTTTAAGGAACAAACAAATTAACAATACAATTACTTTCAAATAAACACTTAACTAGTAACTGAATATGGCAGCATATAATTGGCCAAAGATTATGGAAATGAAGTCCAATAAAGAACTTCAGGAAATAATTGAAGGAATAACTCTTTTAAACAACGAAGAAGCAATAGCAGCAGCAATTAACGAAAGAAATTTAAGAGAAAAAAATCAAGTAATACCTAATGACATTGAATTTCCAGAAAAGCCTGAAATTGGAAGAATTAATCAAACATCAACAAAATCTTTGATAAGTTTATTACTGTTTATTGCTGCTTTATATTTTATTTTAAGTTGGAATATTTATTCAATTATAATAGTTGCAATTGTTATTATAATTCACGAATTAGGCCATTTTGTTGCAATGAAACTTTATGATTATTCTGACTTAAGTATTTTTTTTATACCAATGATTGGAGCACTCACATCAGGTAATAAGAAGGAAGTATCACAAAAACAGAATACAATTATATCTTTAGCAGGTCCTGTACCAGGGATAATAATCGGAACTATATTTTTTATCATTGGTATACTAATAGAAAATCCTTTATTAACTAGTATTGCTGACATTTTTATATTTATTAACATTTTTAATTTATTACCAATTCAACCATTAGATGGAGGTAAATTAGTTAAAATCTTATTTTTCGATGATAATATCAAAATTAATATTGTTTTCTTATGGGTTTCAATAATTTCTATTGCTGCAATTGCAATATACATAGAATCTTATATCCTGTTAATTATTCCTGTTGCTTTATTCTTCCAGATAAAACAAATCTCTGAAATTCAGAAAATAAAAAAAATACTAATAACAAAAAATTATGAACTTAATAAAAATTATGAAGATTTATCTAATGAAGAATATTGGCGGATAAGAGATGAATTAGCAACACATATGTCAGCAGTTGTGAAATTAGTGAAACCAAATAGCAGATTTGAAGTACCAGAAGAAAAAAGAATTGTAGATATCATAAAACAATTTGTTCAAAAAGAGCCAATAAAGGATATGAATGGTTGGATGAAAGTAATTGTAATCATTAGTTGGTTGATAGTGCTTGTTTTACCATTTATTGCACTTCTAATACTATATTTGGCAGGAAAAATGACATTTTAAAAAAAAACGTTGCACAACAAGGGGTTAATAAAATGCAGGCTATCAGCGGATTAGGAAACTTTACCGTTTCAATCCAGCGTCCTCAACGTGGGACGATGACGATGTTCCAACCGCCTGCACTTTATCAACCCCCAGCCGTTGTACCGCATTTACTCAAACTGCAAAATAGAAAACATTGAAAAAGAATTTAATATACATCCTAGGAATTATCTTAATCCTAATAGGATTGATTCTTAAAATAATCTTAAATCATAATATTGAATTTTGGCGCTTTGCAAAAGCAACTTCGATTATTTTGTTTGCGGTTGGAATTACAGTTTGCTTACCTTTTGAATAT
>JABLXD010000059.1 GCA_013178285.1 Methanofastidiosum sp. | reverse complement strand
TTGTTCATATTTGATTCCTTTAGCTCTTAATTCTTTCATAGCTTCAACAAGCTGTTTTCTTAAGTTTTCTCTTTCTTTTTCTGTTACTAACTTTGTCATTTTGTCCTCCTTATTGTGATTATATAATATGTTTAGTTATGTTGTCAATAGTTGTTTCAAAAATCTTTTATTTGGCTATTCATGTTAAAATAGCCAGTTATTTTTAACTGTTACAAATAAATTTAAAATGTGCTATACTATATAACTAACTACAACGAAGTAACCGAATTTTTGGGGGCGATTATGACTCCTGAGGAGAAACTTGGGAACCTGATAAGAGAGTACAGGGAAAAGCGTGGTTTATTGTTGCAGGAATTAGGTAAAAAAGTTGATGTAAACTACACTCACATATCTTATATAGAGAAGGGACTGAGAACTCCCTCTGAAGAACTACTTGCAAAGCTTGCCCACGTGTTTGCAGAAAACGAACAGGAAGAGAAGGAACTACGGGAAAGGTTCTTTTTCTATCTTGCCCAGATTAAAGCCCCAAAGGAGATAAGAAGTAAGCTAAGATTAAAGGGGGGAAGAGAGACAAAACAGGAACAGGATGCTGTAAAGAGTTCCATGCCAAGGGCATTTCTTGATTTACTCAGAAAACACGTTGCGGTAAAACCGCCAGAATTTTTTGATGAAGCAGGGATACCTTACAAAAGAATAAGAAAGGTTCTTGATGGAGAAGGCTGGCTTGAGAGAGCAGAGGTAATAAAGCTTGCAACTTTACTTGGTGGGAACGTAAATGAATATCTCTTAAAAGCTGAATACATACCAGAAGAGTTTGAAGCTATACTTGGTAGAAAATCCGTCATAGAACTTATGAGATCCCTTAAAAAACTTCCACCAGAACAATTAGATAAAATGATTTCTGCAATTGAGACCATACTTCAGACAGTCATAAAAAATGACGAGTCCACAAGATAATGTTAGACTTCTAGCGAGAATTTTACTTAAAAAAGTTGGAATTCATACTCCACCAGTAGATGTTTTGCGAATTACTGACTACTTAGGTGCCGAAGTTGTATTCTCAGACGAATTTCCAGATGGAATTTTTGGATGTTTATTGCCACTTAAAAATGGAAAATTTATTATCGCAATAAACGTTTATAGTTCTGACACAAGAAAAATTTTCACCATTGCCTACGAAATTGGGCATATTTGCCTTAAGCACTACGAAGCGTTAGAGAAACTTTACTCCGAAAAAGAAAAAATTGCTCTTGACGTAAGCCAGATTGAAACATGCAAGGCAATCATGGAAAGATATGCAAACGTATTTGCATCTGAACTACTTATGCCTAAACACATGGTTTTGCCTCATTATTATAAAACAAATGGAGACGTAGATAAACTTGCCGAAATCTTCATGGTTTCTAAGGAAGCTATGGAGATAAGATTAAAAGAACTAAATCTTAAATAGTTCCTTCCTTTTCTTCTATATCGCCAAACTGGTTACCATCTGTCCTTAATACTACATGAAGGTAATAACCATAAAACTCAACGAAGAATCCTGGGCATATATTATTGCAGACAGCGACGATATGGAGTTTATAGAAAAACAGGTCAAACAACTCCTTGAAATTGCAAAAGCACGTTATTCAGACTGTAAAGTTCAGGTTTTGGGTGTTCATCCAAGCCAACTTAAACAAATACAACAACAAATAGAAAGAAAGGAGGAAACATGTTTAACAAAATCATCCTAA
This sequence comes from Methanofastidiosum sp., assembly GCA_013178285.1. Classification (NCBI taxonomy): domain Archaea; kingdom Methanobacteriati; phylum Methanobacteriota; class Candidatus Methanofastidiosia; order Candidatus Methanofastidiosales; family Candidatus Methanofastidiosaceae; genus Candidatus Methanofastidiosum; species Methanofastidiosum sp. The sequence continues at coordinate 6,869 of JABLXD010000059.1, read as the reverse complement.
TTGGAAATCTTACAAGGGATCCTGAGACGAGGTATACACCGACGGGAGTAGCGGTGACAACAGTTCCAGTTGCAGTTAACACAAGATACAGACAGGGAGACGAATTAAAAGAGGAAACTCTCTTCATTGATGCAATTGTTTTTGGGAAACAGGCTGACAATTGCATGCAGTATCTTACAAAGGGACAGGCAGTTCTAATTGAAGGTAGATTAAGGGAAAGAAGGTGGGAGCAGGATGGAGTGAAAAGAAGCAAAGTTGAAGTGATAGCAAGTAATGTAAGATTCTTTCCAAAGAGAGAAAGGGAGGAAACTAAAGAGCAGGAAACCATTAAAGAGGAGCTCTTTACCGATGATTCAACGACACTTGAACCGTTCTAAGACAGAGCTAAAGAAATACAAGTGCAGAATTTGTGGGATTAAAACACATAATCCAGAAGAAATTTGCGTGTTATGTGAGACAGGAATTACAAGACTCTATAGGGAGATGATAAAGGAACTTGAAGACGAGAAAACAAAAAAAGAAAACAGGAAAAAAGTTAAAAATGCATTGGCTACCTTGCCGTAGCCAATGCATTTTATTCTGTTTTGTCCTTTTTCTCCCCCTACTCTTATTATTCTTTCCATCTTTTCCTGATTCCGCTGAATACAATCGATACAACACTTCATATGAGCAGATTTCTCAGTGCATTCAGTCTGCTGGAAACTACTACAGAGTAAATCCCTTGTTACTATGGGGGATTGCAAAGGTAGAATCAGGCTTTAATCCGTTTGCACTCAATAAAAACGCAAATGGAACTTACGACATTGGAATTATGCAAATTAATTCAAGCTGGATTCCAACCTTAAAAAATTATGGGCTTTACGATACAAAACAACTTTGGGATCCTTGCTACAACATCTACGTAGGTGCTTGGGTACTAAAGCAATGCATTGACAGACACGGTTATACTTGGGAGGCAGTAGGATGTTACAACGCAGTATCCACGACAAAGAGAGTAAAGTATGCAAATAAAGTGTACAAAGTACTTGAGCCTTATTTGAAAAAGCAATAAACAAGAAGGAGGCTATGTTTGAACTAATTGAAACAGGATTATTCAAGTGGAAAGTAGACTATCAATATTGTGACAAAATATTTTCAATGATTATTTGGGCAGACAATCAGGAGGAAGCGATAGAAAAAGCAGTAGAGGAATTAATAAACAATGGCAAAGGGGTTAATTCTATCATTTTGCAGTGCCAAAGAATAACAGACACAGGTGAAATGTGAAAAAAGAAAAACAAAAAAAATACAAAAGAGAAGAGCAAAACTTAGTTAAAGCTGTTTTGGAATATTTGTATTACAAAGGTTTTATTGCAATAAGAAATAATTCAGGCGTTATATTTATTGGCAATGGAGAACGGAAAAGAGCAATAAGAGTTGGACTTTCTGGAAGTGCAGACATTATTGCCTGTTCTCCTAAAGGAAATTTCGTTGCGATTGAGTGTAAAAGCAAGAAAGGGAAACTTACCAACAAACAGAAGGAGTTTTTGGATAAAGTAAAAACACTTGGTGGTGTAGCTTTAATAGTGAGAAGTTTGGATGATGTAATAAACTATTTTGAATAAAGGAGGGCAAATTGGAGGAGAAATATTTGCATTTTCAAGTAGAAGGAGTTTTATTTGGTGTACCAGCAACAGAAATTTGGGATATAGTTCCTTATGATTCTGCCAGGGGAGAAATAATAAAAATCAATGGAGAATTAATTCCTGTTTTTAACATCAAAGAATATTTCAATCTTTGCAAAACGGAAGCCCCGCAAAAGGTAATTGTGACTAATGGAGCAAGAAAATTTGGTATTATGGCAGACAAAATTGTAGGCATTTTGGTTACTAATCCTTTGGGAATAAATAAAGACTTAGCAGATGTGGTATTTTCTGCAGATGAGCTTGTAAAAGGAGTTGTAAAAAGGGGGATAATTTTGTTATCATTTTAAGTATGTCAAAAATTCAGGGAAAAATAAACACAACAAAGGAGGTAACCTATGCAACACAAACCAATCTTTAAGGTCCTTGCTGTAGTTGTCTTACTCCTTGTTGCAACACAGCTTACTGGTTGTGGACACATGCTTACAGCCATTGAACACTCTGACATGCAAGTGAAACTCAAGATGACTGACACAATATTTCTTGATCCTGTTTTGAAGGCAAAGAACAGAACAGTGTTTATCGCAGTTAACAACACATCAGACATGCAGGAAGTGGATACTGAAATGCTTAAGAATTTAATTGCAGGAAGACTTACAGCTAAGGGATATCAGGTAGTTCAAAACCCTGATCAGGCTGGCTATATCATTCAAGCAAATGTTCTTTACATGGACTATGTTCGTCAGACAGGCACCCATGAAGGAGGTATAACAGGAGCATTGGTTGGTGCAGGAACAGGTGCATTAGTCGGACAAAGCAGAGACACATCCATTGCACTTGGACTAATTGGTGGTTTGATCGGCGGAGTGGGTGGGGCTCTCATTGGCAAGGCAATCAAAGTAGAAACCTATGCAGGCGTTGTTGACATTGAGTTAAGAGAGAAGACAGACAAGCCTGTTACAGGACAAATGATAACCAATGCACAAACAGGATCTGCAACAACAATACATACAAGACAGGAAATCAATACTAACTGGCAGATTTACAGAACCAAGATTGCATGCACAGCACAGCAAACAAATATAGATAAGAATGAAGCCGCAAGAGTAATTGCAGAGAGAATTGCAACTCAGCTAGGTGGAATATTCTAACAAAGAAATAAGCCCCTACTATATTTGTAGGGGCGTTAGCTTTCTCAATCAATTTCAAAAAGGAGGCAATTATGTTTAAAAAACTTCATTTATTACCGCTTGTGGTTTTTATTACCTTACTTTCCTTTTCAGTAGCTTTTGCAGAAAATCAGCAAACTTGTGAAAGTCTGTACAGCGAAATGAAACAATTACGAGAAGAAATAAGAACACTTATGGAAGACAAAACCGCTTTTGATACAGAAAAAGATAAACCTCTATTTGATTCTTACTTAAGATATGACAAACTTTATAAATCACTTTTTGAAAACAGATGTCTTTCACTTCCTGCTGTAAATAAAACAAGTGATATTGAAGGGAAAACATCATTACAATTGTTTTTTATTAATTCTATACAGTTTTTCCCATGGCTTTTAGAATACAAAAACAAAAATGTATCTCTTTATGAGCTTTATTTACCTGAAAAAAAGATACCTGAAAACATTAAATACTGTGTTTTCAAGTTTGAAACAATTAATGACTTTTATGGAACAGTTATAAGCTGCCCCTTTGCCTCTCTTGAAAAACAGTGGATTTTTACAAAATTTACAATTACAAGAAATGGAGAGCAAATAAAAGATGGAATAGTGTTTCCTGCAAATCCACCAGAAAGAAATTACATAATTGGTATGGCTAAAATGTGGTTTGAGTTGTCTACGATTAGACTTGAGCCTGAAATAAAAGCATGGTTTGACAAAGAATCACAGCACTGGGGAATGTCCCTACAGGCACAGTAGGGGTTTTCCAATCTGAAAAACACAATCTACTTGTAAGAAAGGAGGAAGCTTTGAAAAAAGTAAAAATTTTACTTTCCTTTATTTTGCTTATCCCCCTTGCCTCTGGCTGTAGCACTAAAGTTTACGAACACAGTCTTTTTTGGAAAAAGGAAGGAACTATATATAATATTCAATACGCAGATAAAGCTATACTGATAAGTGATCATGTGTTCAGAGTTGAATTAGAACAAGACAGAAGTACAAAATACATAAAAACAGGAAACATAGCAGATTGTTTGTATCAAGGACTAAAAGAGAGTGGAGAATTTGGCACCTACGCTATTCTTAAGGAGCAAGATAAAAATATGCTCCCTCCACAGGCAAAAGTAATAAGAATTGTGCCAAAGGATGTAAAGTTAAAAAATAATATCTGGAAAACTTCAACAATAGGAGTTGTAACTGCTACTGTTATTATAGATGGCGTAGAAAAAGAGATAGAAAGCGAAGGCAAAGGTGCTTTTTTAATTTCAAAAGATGCCCTGTCAAAAGCCTGTGAAAACTTTGGAAAAGAGTTAAAAAAGACTTTAAATCAAGAAAAGAAATAATAAATTTTTAAAAGGAGGAAAACGATGCACAGTAGAGTTTTTGTATCTTATCAGAAATTTTAAAACCACAAGAAAGTAATATAATCTCATTGAAGAGAAACCTCCTCAAATTTTTATTGTAAGAACATTCGATTATTATTTTGAATAAATTGTCTTCTACTTCTGTAGTAGATTCCCTATTTTATAAGAAGGTTAATTTATTTTTGTCAATCATCTGCCACTATAATATTAATCTGATTATTTCATTCGTAGGTAGTTGACTTTCTTGAACAGAAGCAAAAAATTCTTTTGATCAATTTCGTATGTTATGGCTTTTAATGGTTACTTATTGATTTCTCTTTTTTATAAGACCATCTCGTAGGAGGCTTTTATGTCAGAAAAACACAAACTTGAACGTTACTACTATCATCCTTTTGGTAGAATCGTGGAAAACAAGCTTATTTGTGGTTATTGTGGGAAGGTTGTAGATTCACTTTTTCCTTCTAAAGTCCCTTGCAAACCAGACATTGCAAGTGTGCTCAAGTGGAAAGATTACTTTATTGAATTGAATGTAGGTTTTTTCGGAAAAGTAGGATTGCTGGCATACAGGGAGAAAAATGGAAATCGCTTTGATTATCACGTAGTTGAAGGAATTGACAATGAAACAAAAGTTGAACTTGAGAGGCTGATGTTTAAGGCTGTTGAAGAAGTAGGAGCTATTAATTTTACAGATATCTATCCAATTACTGATGAACTTATGGAGTTCCTTGAAGAAAACATTGGGACAAGGATAAAGCTTGTTAAACTGGTAGAAAAAGGGGAGAGAGTAGAAGCGGGGGAAGGGGAACTATAAGACCTTAATAAGTAGCTTCTTCCAAAAACATTATCGAGGAGGAATATCATGACTTTTAGCGAATATCAAGAAAAGGCAAGACAAACTGCAATTTATCCAAAAACCGAGCCTAACTGGATATATCCTGCGTTGGGGCTTTGTGGAGAAACAGGAGAAATTATGGAGAAGCTTAAAAAAGTAATCAGAGATGGGAACTCTATTGACAAAGAAGCTTTAAAGAAGGAGCTTGGAGATGTCCTCTGGTATCTTTCTAATCTCGCATTTGAACTCGGGTTAGACCTGGAAGACGTCGCACGAACAAACCTAGAAAAGCTATTTTCTCGCAAAGAGAGAAACTGCCTTAAAGGAAGTGGAGACAACAGATAAACAGGAGGTTCCTAAATGAATCTCGACTTATGGGAGAAAAAGTATAAAAGCAAAACTGACATTTCTCCTGAAGACACGCTAAAAAGGGTTGCCAGAGCAATCTCTCAAGGAAATGCAAAACTTGAACAGGATTTCTATGCCATAATGTCAGAATTAAAGTTCCTTCCAGGGGGTAGAATTCTTGCTTACGCTGGGACAGAAAATCCTAAGGCAACGCTTGCGAACTGTTATGTAATGGGGGAGATTGAAGACAGCATGGACGGAATTATGCAATCTCTATATGAGTCTGCATTAACCTTAAAAGCTGGTGGGGGAATTGGAATCAACTTTTCTACTCTCAGACCAAAAGGAGATTTTGTAAGTGGAACATCTTCCGTTGCATCAGGACCTGTTTCATTTATGGAGATGTGGAACTCGATGAGTAGAACTATATCAGGCGTAAACCAGAGAAAAGGAGCAATGATTGCGGTGCTTAATGTGGATCATCCAGACATAGAGAGCTTTATAACTGCGAAAGCACTTAATACTCCTGAAAATCCTGTTTTAGAGAAGTTTAACATTTCAGTTGGAGTTACAGATGATTTCATGATAGCGGTTAAAAACGACAGTGAATTTTCTTTAACCTTTAACGGTAAGGAATACAAGAGAATTCCTGCAAAACAGATTATGGACCTGATTATTGAGAATGCCTGGGCAAAGGCAGAGCCAGGAGTTGTTTTTCTGGACACCATTAATAAACTTAACAATCTCTGGTATTGTGAAACGATAAACTCAACAAATCCCTGTGGCGAACTTCCACTTCCACCTTATGGAGCATGCATGCTTGGGGCGATAAATCTTGCAAAATTTGTAATTAATCCATTCGGGGAAAAGCCTGAAATAGACTGGAATGAGTTAAAGAGAGTGATAAGATTAGCTGTAACTTTTCTAGATAACACCATAGATGTTTGCTACTATCCTGTTGAAGAACAGAGAAAACAGGCAGAGTTAAAAAGAAGAATTGGGCTTGGTGTAATGGGGCTTGGTTCTGCACTGGCGATGTTAAAGGTAAGATACGGAAGTGATGAGTCTAAAAAAATATGCCAGAAGATATTCTCATTCATAAGAGACAATGCTTACCAGACATCCATAGAACTTGCAAAGAAAAAGGGAGCATTCCCGCTATTTGATAAAGAAAAATATTTAGAAAGCGAATTTATAAAAAGACTCCCTGAACACATTAAGAAAGGGATTGAAAACAATGGTATCAGGAATTCATGTCTTCTTACCATTGCACCGACTGGTTCAATCAGTCAGTTAGCTGATTACGTATCGAGTGGAGTTGAACCTATTTTCTGTCTTGAATATGTGCGTAAAAATCCAAATTATGGGCAGGAAATACTGGTTCAAGACTACGCTTGGAAAGTTTACAAGGAACTGCATCCAAACGCAGATGTTAACCAAAAACCAGACTTTTTTGTAACCGCCTATGAACTTACATGGAAGGAACACATAGATGTTATGTCAATTTGCCAGTATTACGTAGACAATGCAATTTCAAA
>JABLXD010000058.1 GCA_013178285.1 Methanofastidiosum sp. | reverse complement strand
GCCCCAAAGGCCGTCGAAATTTTAACAACAGATTTTATTCCAAATTTATTGATTTCATATTCCAAAAAAATCACCTTTTATTTTTTCACTTTTATATGGCCTTTTCCCTATATTTAAGGATATGGAAAAAAATAGGGAAAATAGGGAAAGAAGTTTATCTAGTTTGTTTTATAGGTATCTGCCCTATTCTTCTTCATTATCAATATATTTGCCTTTACAGTTTGATCGCTGTTATTATAAAAAATAATGTGCCAGGTACCTGAATAAGGGGCCTGGAAATAAGTTTCCCCGTTAGCAAATTTATCAGGCATGTTGTAGAAATTACAGTCCTTTCCTTTTTTGTACAAGTCATAATTATCGCTGTCCATGCACAATACTTTGATGGGAGAGGATATATTATAATCAAATAATAACCTGTAACCACCTGAAATATCTGTTTTTACAATGAATGTTTCGCTAGGTTTAATTTGCATGTGCCCGTTGCTACTATACACAATTGAATAAGAATAATAATCCGGAGGAGAAGAAGGGTACTTAAATAAGGATATATTCCCATACAGGACTATTAAACCCGATAAAAGCATGACAAAGACAATCGCTACCCAAAAATACTTTTCGTTCTTTCTGCTCTGCCCACCTTTTCTTTGCTCCAGTTTCTTGCCGCAATGCAGGCAGATGTCCCAATTGTCATAGATCTCCTTATTGCAGCTTGGGCAAATAGAAAGGTGCTTCGTACCAGATTTGCCATAATCTTGAGAGATAACATATCCGGCATACTCTTCTATATAGTAATCAGGATTTTTTAGTAAAGATTTTTGCCTTGAATAGAAGTAAAGGGCTAAAATTAGCGTTATAGCTATAAAAGGTATATTGTATAAAAAATTATATCCATTTCTCGGCCATGCCACACTTCTCAACCATATTATTAAGATAATCATGCATATTATCCCCGCAAAAAGGAGAATATCGTTTGGATCCATAATCTCTTTTTTATTTTGCATTGAGCGGACTAGGTTTTTTCTCATTCCATGCCTAAGCATAGAAGTGCTGTTTTCGCTGAAAATTACCAGAGTCCCCTTGTCGTGTGGGACAAGCTTTATTTTGTTCTCGTCGCTGTAGCCATAGGTTAATGCGAAATAGTGGAAGGGAGTTTTGTGGCCTGATTTATATAGTTGGATAAAATCTCCTTTTTCTTCTGTTTCTATTTCCTTTTGAGCTAACCATTCCTTGATCTCACTTTTCACCTGCACCATACCCTTGCCTTCTATCAGGTAGGCCTTACCGGGTTTGAAGTCGGATGTCATTTATTTGGCCTCCTTCGTGCCCTTCTCTCTAGCTTTGATAGTTTCTTAAAGTTCTTTACTCCAGTTCCTTCTACTTCGGGAAAAATCTTAAGTACGCCATCGAAATAGCCTGGGCTTTTGAGGCTCCCATAACCACAATCCTTGCAAAAATCACTCGCCATGCTCTTATAGGACTCGTAGCTAACGTTAGTGCTGCCACAGTTTGGGCACACCTTTACATACTTGCCTTTTGGAATGCTAGAGTAAGAATTTTCATTTTTGAATGCATCAGTGGTATAGTTTTCTTTTTTGTTTCCTTTCTTTACTATGTTAAAATGTTTAAGGTAAAAGACAATCCAAAGAAAAATTGAGAAGAATATTAGACTTAACATTACTAGATCAATAACTGGTAGCAATGTGTCTTCAGATAAGAACAAATAAAGAAAGAACAGGATAATAGATAACTCAAATGCAATGAGTAAATATCCTACAGTTCTGCGTTTCATTCAGTATCCTCCTCGTTTTCAGATTTGATAGAATCATAATTTCTCCAGTAACGCAAGATATAGAATGCTGTTACGCCTATAATAAACGCACTTACGATAAATGCAAGACAAGATGACAGTATAACACCGAAATAGTTTCTAAGTAGTATTGCAGAAATACCGTACGCTGGAAAAGCACTACCCAGTATTACAATCAAGAATCCAATCAGAATTCCGCCCTTAAACACCCATGGAGCCATCTCTCCTCCAACAAAATCTAGTCCTGTTTTAAGCCCCCTTGTTCCTTGTATGATAAGAAAGAGTCCGACTAAATACCGAAAGATAATGACTAGTAAATTCATATTAGTGCACCTGTTCTTTTGATTCGGCATCTATTTTGCTTATTCTAAGTTTGTATTTCTTATAAGCAATGTAAAAAATCCATGTTGTAGATAGAACATAAAGAGCAGTAATAATTATTTTGATCTCTACTCTCCATGATGAAACCCACAATCCAAATAATAGAAAAAAATGCATTATAAGACTTAGAAGGATATTCCATCTGGCGACTAACTCATGTGTATCTTTTCCAGTCCAAAAAATTGGAAAAATACCTTTTCCTGAGGTGAAGTAGTAAAGTCCACTTAAGATAAACAAGTATGTCACCCCTAAAAATAATGTAAAAATAAAAATTGCATCCAAAGTACTTAATGTGCTAGATATTTCCATTCTTAATCACTTCTTTTAATATCCTCTTTTTTATTTGTTACCGATTTCTTTTATCTTGTCAAAACATTCTTGGGCTTGTGCCTCTAGCCCCATTTGTAGGAATGCATTAGCTTTGCCATTCCACGCATCAACACGATTAGAATCTATCTGAATGGCTTTATCGAAGCATTCAATGGCTTCGATATTTTCCTCTTGGTAATAAAGTGAAATTCCTTTTTCATACCAAACTCCAGCAAGATTTGAATTTATTTCAATAGCTTTATCATAGCAGATTATTGCTTCTGAGTATTTGCCTTGATTATGAAGCACCTTTCCTTTGCCGTACCAAGCAGATAAATTATTTGTATCTATTTCTAATATCTCATCATAGCATTTTTCAGATTCTATATACCTCCCAAGATGTCGAAGTGCATCTCCTTTAGATTCCCATGCGGGGAGGTATTTTGGATCTATCTGAATGGCTTTATCGAAGCATTCAATGGCTTCAGAATACTTGAATCGCATTGAAATTAATAACCCTTTACCGGTATTCAAAGCAGCTGCTTGATTTGGATTCATTTCAATGGCTTCATCGTAAGAGGCTACTGCTTCGTCAAATTTGCCTTGTGCAAAAAGTGCAAATCCTTTCGAATTTATTGCGCCTATCTGATTAGGGTCTAAATTGATGGCTTTGTCAAAACAAACTATTGCATCATCAATTTTATATTGATAGAAAAGTGCGAGTCCTTTAGCAGCCCATGTAGGTGCAAAATTAGGATCTATTGCAATAGCTTTATCAAAGCAAACTATTGAATCGTCAAATTTTTTTTGCTCTTGGAGAATGGCCCCTTTATATATCCAAGCTTCTTTGTAACTAGAATTAATCTCCAACACTTTGTCAAATTTAATCATAGCTTCATCATACTTTCCCTCTTTGAGAAGAGATTCTCCTTCATTAAAAAGAACTTCAGGAGTTTTTTGCTCTGAAACACACAAAGCTGTCAAGAAAGTTGAAATGAGTAGAAACATTAAAAATAATCTGGCCATATACATATCTTAACCTCAATTTCCATATATTTAATGTTATTTCCAATACAACAATAGTAACAACAAACAAATTAACAACAACAAGATAAAAATGTAAGAAATGATTTTTTCTTTGGCGCTTGGGATTCCGAGTTCATTTCGATCTTCTAAATCTTTCTCGCATCGAAGGCAGATATCCCACGAGTCTTTTATTTTTTTATTACAGTAAGGGCAGTAGCATATACTATCTTCAAGATTTTTGATTTCCTCCTCAGTGCCAAACCTAATTTCAGGAAAATAAATAAGGCTGTCTACCAGTATATTACTTTTTTTTATACTGGAATAGCCGCATTTTTTGCAAAAATCACGGACCATATACCCATAAGATTCAACTGAGGAGTCCGTGCTTCCACATTCTGGGCATACTTTTACATACTTGCCCATTCGAGTATTCAAGTACAATTTCATTCTAAGATTTGCCCTAATGTTTTCGAGAATATCTATTTGCTCAATATATTTTTGTTTCTGTATGGTTTTTTCTATTTTTTCATATATTTTAAGATAGTCTGTTTTGTCCTTTCTCTGTTCCATGCATTCTGCTTTTTTTGTTAACCTAACAACTTTAATTCGTTTATAGAAAAACATTACGGCTAAAATAAGTAGTCCAAAACTAATAATAATTTGAATAGCTAAAACAAAAAGAAAAATATAATCAAATAGTAGATCAGATAATGGGCCCCCCATATTTTCAGTCAACTCAAGTTTATTTTGAATATGTCTTTTCCATATATTTAAGAATATGGAAAAAAATAGGGAAAATAGGGAAAGAGTTTATCCAATATAAGGGTTGTAATATAAGGCAGTTTACAAGTTTTTGGTTATATTAAAACGCCTTATAACATTAGTAAAATCATTCAGTTTAACTAATAAACTATAATGTGACTATCCTATATATCCTAGTTCCCGGGCTTTGTCAAAACATTCCTCAGCTTCCGTATTTCGCCCAAGAAATGCAAGTGCATGTCCTTTGTTATTCCATGCAGTAGCATTATTCGGATTTATCTCAAGTGATTTGTCAAAGCATTCTAGAGCTCCAGAGTATTCTCTTTCTTTGAGAAGTAAATATCCTTTGTTATTCCATGCAGTAGCATTATTCGGATTTATCTCAAGTGATTTGTCAAAGCATTCGATAGCTTCAGGATATTCTCTTTGTAGGAATAATACTTCCCCTTTCATATACCATATATTGGCATCATTCGGATCCATTTCAATTGATTTGTCGAAACATTCAATTGCTTCCGAGTATTTGCTTTGCTTAAAAAGTACATATCCTTTGCTCTTCAATGCATTTGCTAAGTTTGGATCTAATTCGATAGCCTTATCAAAACATTCAATTGCTTCAGCGTATATATTTTGGTTATAGAATGCATTTCCTTTGTAGTACCACACAATCGCATAATTTGGATCTATTGCAATCGCCTTGTCATAGCATTCGATCGCTTCAGAATATTTATTTTGTTTATAGAATGCATTTCCTTTGTAGTACCACTCTACAGCCTCGTTCTTTTCTTGATTGGCCGTTACTTCCACTTTCTCTTCCACAGCCTGATTTTCTTGATTGGCCGTTACTTCCACTTTCTCTTCCACAGCCTGATTTTCTTGAGTAGTTTTAGCGCACCCTGATAAGAGCAAAGTGCTAATGATAATCAAGCCCAACATAGTTACATTAATTCTTCTTGTCATGGTAGAATTTTGTCTTTTCCATATATTTAAGGATATGGAAAAAAATAGGGAAAATATGGAAAAATCAGGTTTGGATTACGGGATTTTCTCTAGAGTTACTAGTAAAAAATACTTGATTAGAAAAAGAAATAAAAAATATTAATTATTATTTCGCATACCCAAGTTCCTTTGCCTTATTGAAACATTCTTGGGCTTCTGTATTTTTTCCAAGTGCTTGGAGTGCAAGCCCTTTGTCGTTCCATACCGGAGCATAATTTGGGGCTAATGTAATTACTTTATCATAGCATTCAATTGCTTCGGAGTATTTTCCTTGTTTTGCAAGTGCAAGTCCTTTACAATTCCATGCGTAGAAATATTTTGGATCTATTTTAATCGCTTTATCACAGCATTCGATCGCTTCGGAGTATTTACCTTGTAAGAAAAGTGTACTCCCCTTGTAGAACCATGTATCAACACGATTTGGATCTATTTCAATAGACTTGTCAAAACATTCAATTGCTTCGGAGTATTTTCCTTGTCTTGTAAGTGCAGCGCCTTTTTCGTTCCATGCGCCTTTATAGTTTGGATCTATTGCAATCGCCTTGTCATAACATTCTATAGCTTCCGAGTATTTTCCTTGTCTTGCAAGTGCATATCCTTTGTGGTACCATATCGAAGCTGAATTTGGATCTATTTGAATTGCTTTATCGAAGCATTCAAGAGCGTCAGTATATTTGCCTTGATAAGCAAGTATAGCGCCTTTGCCCGCCCATGCAGGAGCTAAATTCGAATTTAGGGCAATGGTATTTTCATAGCATTCAAGAGCGTCGGCATATTTGCCTTGTGAGAAGAATGCATTTCCTTTGTCGCCCCATGCATCTGCATAATTTGGATCTATTGCAATCGCCTTATCATAACATTCTATAGCTTCAGCATATTTGCCTTGTGAGAAGAATGCATTTCCTTTATCGTACCATTCTACAGCCTCATTCTTTCCTTGAGTGTTTGTTACTTCTTGTTTCTGTTCCGCACTCTGATTCTCTTGAGTAGTTGTTACTTCTTGTTTCTGTTCTACAGTCTGATTAGAATGTGTTGTGGTCTCTCCGCATCCCGCCAAAAGCAAAGTACCTATCAGAACCAAAAACACCATAGTTACCTTAATTTTTCTTGCCATAAACATAATATCACATAATACTCTTGCCTTTTCCATATATTTAAGGATATGGAAAAAAATAGGGAAAATAGGGAAAA
>JABLXD010000057.1 GCA_013178285.1 Methanofastidiosum sp. | reverse complement strand
ATAGGGTGTCTGTTTTATGTGGAGTTTTTCAAGGTGTAGATTTCTTGGATTTCGTTTTAGCCGTAGGATTATTATTATTCCTAGTAAAAGTACATTTAGGTAGGCTTTTTTATTGACTGAGCGTTTGGTATGATGCGTGTATAATGGCCAATCCTAATTTTTCTTTGAGGAATTGGAATACTTTTTCAATTTTCCATCTAATTTTTGAAGCTGAAATAGCCTTTATTAGCAAGTTTAAGTCTCCTTTTTAGTATCCCTTCTTCTATTTTTAGGTCTTCTAAGATTTCTAGATGGTCTTCTAAGATTTTTTAACTGTTTGAACTGCTCCTGGTGGAATAGAATTGTTAATGGTTGGCAAGTGTCGTATATCCATGGTCATTGTAAATTGCCTCCAATATAATTTCTTTTTAAAGGTAGAAAAGCCAAATTCATAGCCATATTCTTCTAAAAGTTCGATCATCATAATACTTTTTTGTCAAGATTATATTCTAAATACAGATATCAATTGAGATGATTGCTCTTCCTATTTCCCCTTATATCCTTTTTAAATTCTTTATTTAGACATTTAAAACAAAATTTATAGTACTTGGCAGTCGTCAAAGCATAAAAAACCTATGAAAGTTCCAGATAACCTAAGTTGATAGACCTGAATGCTTTTCTCAACTCTCACTGTTATTTAACTCATTAACAACATATTTAATATTCAATTCCATAAAAAATGCAATAAATCTAATTTTTATAGATTTAACACCTTATTAACAGGTTTCATAACCTTTTCGACTAATTCCTGGCAGTTCTCTAGAGTCATTTCTATATAATATATAAATCCAACAAGTTTACATTTAATGTTTTTTTTATATCGTGAACCAATGGCATTTTCATTTTAATCACCAAACATACTATTTAAAAGCCTTTATTTAAGTTTCGATACAAAAACCCTTTAAAATTAATATAGCAAGACTTAACAATGTACTTTTAAAAACCAACTATAATAAACACAAATTCAAGCAAAAAAATCAGTTAAAAATGCCCAGTTTTCACATTAAATCTAACAAGCTGTTATTATACTTCGCCAATAAGGTGCAAATTTTTTCCCAAATGATTATCAAGTAGTGTTATTTTATAATCCGGGAAAACTTGGACAGGTGGAAACGTTTTTATCCCAAGAGCTCTTTGGATCCTTGGTTTGAAAAATATTAATAAATGCTCAAATGACGTAAGAAAATCTGTCCCGTTTACTTGAGTATTTTTCAGTCCGATTTCATTGGCCAGAGTTAATAATTCTTTTCTACTAAATGGTTCTTCATACCCGTAATCCCATCTTCTGATTAATTTTGCTAGAGACATCCATATTCTATAATTAAAACAGTATTTATTAGGAACGACTATAATTACTAATCCTTTTTTTTTAACAGTTTGAACATGTGCTTTTATGGCTTCTTTCCTTTTCTCCCCTGTAAAATGCTCTATAAGACCTACTGATAAACAGATATCGTATTTCGATTCATCATTCATTGCCAGATTGAACATATCTTCATTCCTTATTTTTGGTTTAACCTTAAAATAATTATATAATTCTTTAGCCCGTTGAAGCGCAACTTCATTGTTATCAACTAAAGTAGGATTTGAGCCTTTGAGGGCTAAAAGCAAACTTACGGTCCCAATACCACTTCCAAGCTCAATTGTATTGAGCTTATCAATAGAACCAAATTTTTTTTGAATAACGCCTGAAATTAATGAAAAAAAAGTAGATTTTTGCCCTCGCTCAACAATCAAATCAGGATCAAAATCTATATTTGACCAAACATCTCCCCAACCTTTATTATTATGTTTTACCATTTCTTCACCTAATATTTGGAAGTTTTTCTATTTCAGTCTCATAAATTTGTAGTAGGATAACATATCATTTATACGTTAGGGCAATGAAAACGGCTCTGTCCAAAACTTGGGGAATTTCAAAAATCATGAAATGACAATAAAATATTTCTATTCTCGTTCAAACAGACTATTTTCAGAAATAAAAACCTAAAAATTTTTATAATAAGTGGAGCATAGTATTTTGTATGACAACAACAAAAAAACTTGCTCCAATTGATAGTTTGTTTGATCAGGGTTATAAACTTTCCTATTTTTGTGAAGATTTATCTAAATTTGTTGAAAACCATATTAAAATCAAATAAAACAAACCATAGATTATTCAAAACATCAAAAACATGGTATAAAAAAGATATATTTCATATTGAGATGTTAAATCCAATCTGTCCTGATTGTTTCAGCAAATTCGTGAATAAAAACGGGTTTAAAGAAAGAAAACTTATATTTTACTATAAAGGCGTTGTTAAAACAGAAATTCAAGCTTATAAATGCAACAAATGTGGTAAAAAATTTACTACTGATATCTCTGAAATCGTTGAGGATAATAGTAACTTCACACACGAATTTAAGGACAAATGTATTGAATTAGTCGGTTTATTCATTGGATCAGTGCGTAATATCGCTTATTTAGTTCAAAAAGAAACGAGTCCGTGTTTCACCACAAACTATTGAAAACTGGATACTTGAATATGAAAACAAGAACAAAGACCCCATGTACAGTTTTTCAGGATATTACATATTTGACGTTGAGTGGATTAAAATTAATGGCATATGGAATTACAGATTCACTTTATTCGACAGTAAACAGAATATTATAGTTGCTGATGAAATATACTCTAAAGAGAATTCTAAGAACATAAAAGAGTTTCTAGAGCAAAATACAATGAATAAAAAAACAATTGCTATAACTACGGATTTAGATGGTAAATATAAACCTATTATTGAAGAATTAGGGTTTAAACATCAATGGTGCAATTTTCACGCACTAAAAGTTTTTAAAAAAATCATAACAAAGTATATTAAAGAAAATGAACTCACAGATGATGAAATTGATAAAATACAAAAAGAAAAACTAGAATTGTTCAGTTTATTTGACTTTAAATCATTCACAAGTGCTAAAAATGAATTTAAAAAAATATTAAACAAAATTAAAGATTATTCAAAGGTTATTCAATCAATTATCTATGATTATTTTATGCCGTACTTTAAAACCTTGTTTGCTTTCTTGGAAGATGGAAATATTGAGCGAACTACAAGTATTTTGGAAAATGTATTTCAAAAAACCTTTCCTAAAAGTGTTAAGCGTTTAATGAAGATTAAAAAGGGAGTAATGTCACGTATAAATATCAGAATTGATATTAGGAACCAAAGAAAACTTTTTGATGGTTATCCCCCAAGTTTTTGACAGTCCCATGAAAACACCATATTAAATATGAATATGGTGTAATAGTAATATTTGGCTTTGAGAAATCATATATAGTATGATGGGATCATATATCGAGTATTAATAAAAATATGGAAGTGATCCCATGAGTGATTTAAATGAAAACGAGTTAATAAAATTTACTCTTGTAGCGTTTAAAGTATCTAAAATGTCTTTGCTAGAATTTTCCTGCGAAAAATCAAAGCAGGATTACACACAACACCAGCTTATGGTTTTATTATGCTTGAAAATGCGGTTAAAACTTGATTATCACATGTTTACAACCAGTATTGAGTTAATGCCTGAATTACAGGGAATAATTGGGTTAAAAAGTATTCCACACTATAAGACGTAACAGAAATTCTTCAAACGTTTGGGATCCGATTTTGAATAAAATGCTCGATTTGACAGTTGAATTATTTGATATTAAGGATCCTTGGGTAGCAGTTGATGGAACAGGGCATTCCAGTGACCAAGCAAGCTTGTATTATGCACGTAAAATCAAAAAACAAAGTAAAAAAAAAGAGGAAAAGTTTCACCAAAAATCAAATAGCCATAGACACAGATAAGCAAGTCATACTAGCTCAAAAAGTGATTCGCGGACCAAGACACGATTCCAAAGACGCAATACCAACTATAAAAAATATTTAAGAACGCTCATACCCTTTTTTTAGTGCAAGTACAAATTATTTGTAGTGATTCGTCCATCCAATTAACTCCATGGATAAATGTAAATTGGAAGAATTTGACGTACATATGGAGATATATTCTTTGAAACTCCTCTAAAAATTCTTAAATATTGTCTCAATAATGAATGTCTGTTTTCAGATGTGTTAACGTGTTTTTCATTGTTTGCATACTCTTTTTGGGAATGGTTAATTACATAATGTTCTTTAACATCAAGATGTTCTTCTAAATTTGTATAAATTGTATAATCATCAGTGAAAGCTATTATAGATCCTTTACAATGAGTTTCTATTATTGAGAGTATTAACTCTTTGGATAAGTTTTTTTCAACAGTTAAGATGGTGTGTCTGGTTCCTCTTTCAACCACGCTGATAATTGGCGGTTTATCTTATGTCCCAATTTCCTCTGCCTCTTAATTATATGCCCCCTTTTTCTTGGAAGTTTTTTTTAAGCCTTTACTGCCTGCAGATTGATACATTTCATCAATTTCAATTTCTCCCGCTAATACAGGATCTATCTGTATTATTTTCTAAACATTCTTTAAATTCCTTAGATATTCTGTTTACACTTTCCCATTTATGGCCTAATTCTTCTGATAATCGATTAACGCTTTTTTTATCTTGCTTCAATATTATATAAAGCATTTCACCTAAGGGGAGGTGTTTATTGGCGAAAAATAGTTCCAGTAAAATCAGTGAAATTCAAACCACATTTATTACATGAATATCGCCTAACTTTTTTGTTAATAACATATCCTCTTTTATATATCTCATTAGATTTGCATTCGGGACAATAAACTCCTTCAGCTCATCTTATGTGTCTAAAAACATCTAAAGCTTTTTCCTCATCTGGAATAAACAATTCCAATACTGCATCACTTGTCATACATACTATTCTAGTTTTTATATTACTTACAATTTTGCACTAAAATAAGGGCAAGGGCGATTAAGAAATATAAAACCATCAGGTTTCAGCTTAGATAAAGCATTCGACGAAGAAGGGATACATAAGGTCATACACGAAGAACTCAAAGCAACCAGCATGATATCACTTAAAAAAAGAGCAAAAACAGGATAATATCGTCTAGTAATGCAATTCTTGTTCAGTGAACCCAAGTATCATATTAGAAGTTTAGTAGAAACCGTAATAT
The DNA here is from genome assembly GCA_013178285.1 of Methanofastidiosum sp. Taxonomy (NCBI): domain Archaea; kingdom Methanobacteriati; phylum Methanobacteriota; class Candidatus Methanofastidiosia; order Candidatus Methanofastidiosales; family Candidatus Methanofastidiosaceae; genus Candidatus Methanofastidiosum; species Methanofastidiosum sp. The sequence goes on along the minus strand of JABLXD010000057.1, from coordinate 1,600 downwards.
CCGTCAGAAAGAGAATATTCGGCGATTCAAACAAAGCCGAAGCGACAGGCTAAGAAACAAAGAAACCAAACTCAAAAACAACTGCTACAACATATACTGCTACAAAAACACTTTATCTGAACAAAATCAAATATGATTTCTCCAGAGCCTATATTTTAAATCTTCTTTGAGCAGGAATTAAGATTTTGCTGAGTTAAATTCAGAACTCAACACATGTTATCTGTATAGAAGAATATTAATGGTGGAACAAAAATGTTAAAAATTATCGTAGATTACCAAAATACCCCTTTTTTAGTACCATTTAAAAATCCATTAAACGCTTTAATATTTTTATAACGTATTAAATACAATCCTGTAAAAAACCAAAATTTATAAGCAAAAAAATAAATAAAAAACATTATTAATTGTAGTATGTTACCATGTTTTTTCATTAGAATAAAATCATTTCTAGTCATGTAAAATATTGTTAAGGGATTAAGTGTGCCTCCAGAAGATTTTCCTCCTTTATGCCATATCTTCGCAGCTGGAACATATAATGACTTCCAACCTTTTTTAATGCCACGAATCCCCCAATCATTCTCTTCACGATAGCTGAAAAAATCTTCGTCCAATAATCCAATTTCTTTAATCATGCCAACCTTTGCAAGTAAACAAGAGCCATGGACATACTCAAAACTTTTTACTTGATCATATTGGCCGTGATCAACTTCAAATATACCAATAATCTTAGGGTTGAAAAACCATAAATTTTGTTTTGAACCTGCATATTGTATTATGTTTTTTTGTCCTTTGAAATCGTAGAAATAAATTTTAGGCCCTAAAAAACCAACATTTTCATTTTTTTCCCCAACATTAACAAGTTCATCAAGAAAATCCTTTGCTACCACAGTATCATTGTTCAATAATAAAACATATTTAGGATCTAAATATTTAATCGCATATTTAATTCCTATATTGTTACCCTTCGTAAATCCATAATTTTTTTCATTTTGTACAAGGATTAATTTTGTATGGTGATGATTTTTTGTAGGTTGATGTTTTCTATTGGGAAATGTATAAAAATTAGTTTCATTTTCTAAAACAGGCAATTGAGAATCTATGTTATGCTTTATTATTTTTATTGGTTTATTAGATGGATCATAGTCAAAATACTCAGAATCCACCTCAATTTCTCCTTGACAATATTTTTTTATCTTTATAATAGAGTTATCTTCTGAACCATTATCAACAAGAATCACATCATAATTCGGGTAATAGATTCCATATAAAGATTCTAAGCATTCAATAGTGTCTTTCCATCCGTTCCAATTTAAAATTATGATTGAAACTTTAGGATAGATATCTTTTTCTTTCATTTTCTTCTTAACCAAAAATTGACTTTTATTTATTAATCTTTATGACAAAGAACTTGAAACTGATACACCAGCTCGTAAATAATATTTTTCACACGAGTATGATATTAATTTAGATAATATAGGGTGTTAGATTTAATGTGAAAATCTGGGCAATTTTAACTGATTGTTTTGCTTAAATTTGTGTGTATTATAGTTGGTTTATAAAAGTACATTTCCAAATCTTTTTATATTAATTTTAAAGGGTT
>JABLXD010000056.1 GCA_013178285.1 Methanofastidiosum sp. | reverse complement strand
CAGCATCAAGTATGCATTTCCTGATGGAAGAGGCACCATAACCATAGGTATGAGAAGGGCCGACGGTTCAGTAGAACTGGTGGTGGCAGATGATGGTGTGGGCCTTCCAGAGGATATTGACCCCTCGAGTACCGATACCCTTGGACTTAAACTTGTGAGTCTCCTCACCGACCAGCTGAACGGTAAGATGACACTAGATGTGGATAATGGTACGAAGTTCAGTATGGTTTTCAGGGACAGGTATGAATAGGTTGCAGCCATTAACCATACCTTCGTAATAGTGACGTTACGAATCCACATGGTCAGAATAAACACCTAGGTAGTACTATTTAAAGAAATGTTATTTAAAGGTTAAGGTGGACTACAAGTTTTTTCCAGGATAATCTTTATTTCTACGACAAAGTCATGATTACCTGGCCTCTGCCACAATCAAAATTCCATGCCTATCTTCTCAAACATTTTTCCTATATAATCGCCATGTTCCTGAAACAAGATGTTATGATCCTCAAATTCCGCCAAGGCATCTTTGTCATCAATTTCGGAAAATCTGCCATTTTCCCATGATTTCTTTATTTTGCTGTACTCGGATACCGATACAATGAAAGCATCCAGTTGTAAATCAACACTCCCATCTTCATTTACCCTATCTTCAATACGCTTAATGAATTTGCATAATTGAATTTTCTCATCCTTGAAATTCCCCAAGTTTCTGATACCCTTCGGATCAACAAAAACCATATACTGCTTATCTCCATCTTTAAGCCACAAAATGAAGTCTGGATAGAAACCCGCACTTAAGAAAAACCCAACCCCCTTTTTGGAAAGATTTCTTAATAAAAACAGATCTTTATCCTCAAATAAATCTTTTCTACTCTCCAAGAAATCTCTCAGATCCTCCACAAACTTTGTTTCTCCCTCATTCAACTTCACAGGGATTGATTTTATCTCTTCTTTATTTTCTTTCCAGATTATCAAAGGAGTGTAAAGATGGTTGTCAAGATGGACAATGAAAGAATCCCATTTTTCCCAAGAATCAGGCACCATGTCCCCATTATACCCTTCAAGCTGCTCTGTAATACTCGAAATGTCAGAGGCCAATTTTTTCGGGATTTTAAGGGTAATCTCATAGTTCTCTGGAAACATTGAGAAACTTTCCTTAGTTAGTTTCTCAACCTCTAAATAATCCATCATCTTTCTTTTTTCCATCTTTCTGTAAAATTTACTCATATAATCCTTGAGAACCATCAAAACTATTTCATGGAACTTTTCCATCCCCCTGAAGGAAGTTATTTTTAATGTGGGCCTACCATTCTCCCTTTCCACAGCTATTCCAGGGGCATCGGCCATGAAAATCTGATATCTCCTTGAGTTTATGATCTCCCTCAGGACATCAACGTCGATGAGCAGATTGAACATTCCATTGATTGTCTTATGATTTATTACTTCAGAATAAATTAGATCCCAATCAATAAGATCCAGATACTCATCAGATATTTCCACGGCCCTGTTAACGACTGTAGATACCGCTTCATTTCTCAATCCATGTGCAAATGTAATTTTAGGCCTTAAATCAAGCTTAATAGTATCCAGGATATCCAGATCAGCCTCTAACCTAACTGGATGCTCAAGAAAATCAAAGTCATCCTTTGTCTTTATTGTATATATCTTCCCTTCCCATTTTTCGCTGTTGTTAAACCTGATAGGGATCACTATTTCCTCATAATGCACTTCCTCATTCTCTATCGCTGTGAGGAATGAATTTATGTAATCAGCGTTTAAACCGAATATAAACAAGGTCTGAAGGGCTTTTAATTCATAATCAGGATTTTCTTCTCTTTTTAGAGAATAATCTTTACCTTTAAGCCTCACACCCCTCCCAAAAAGTTGTATGATTTGCGGTCCTTCACCTTTCCCCATATTTATTAGTCCCATATTGGAGACTCTCCATGAGTTCCAGCCTTCAACAAATTTTTTTGAGCCTATAAGAATGTTTATCGGTGATCTGTTCTCATTTATTCCAAAAAACAGAGATTGACTCATGTGATCCTCTTTCAGTTCAATCTCTGACTCCTCTATTAACTTCTTAAGAGAAGACACATCTCCAACGTTTATAACTCCAAAATATTTTTCTGATGTGGATGCTTTAAGCCCTATTTCACCCTCTGCATTCTTAATTTCATAAAGCTCAAGGTTCCCTTTACCATTGAAAACATTTTGAGAGATGCCTTCAACAATGTCTTCAACGGAATCTTCTCTCACAAGATCAAACTTGCCCTTGAAGATATCATTCCCTTCATCGTCAATGAGTCCTGACTGCCCACTTAGTATCTTTTCAACGATTTCTTTAAGATAATTCTCTGATCTCATTATTTTATCAAGAAATTGAATTATTCGCACCACATCGGAATTTAATCCCTTTCCAGTAACTTTACTTCCAACAAAGGTCTGCAGAGGTTTTTCTATATGGTACTCCCTCAATTCTTCCTTATTCTTTTCAAAAATAACTAATTGCTCATAGAAAGATAATAATCCCGCTGTGAGCAATAAATTTTGCTGTTCTTCTGAATAGAACTCTCTTCTTCCCTTTTTCTCTGCTTTTATGTTATAAACGTAGAAATCCTTTCCATAACCATCCATGTAAAAATACTTGTAAGAGTAATCAAAGATTATGGCTTTTGAGTATTCATCATATAATTCAATATTCATCCGGTTTGACTTTCCACCTCTTGGTCTCCCAGAGCTTGTGAATTTAATAATCTGGCCAAATGTCGCTGAATATTCAAATATAAATCCATTTTTTGCTATTTTTTCTCTTAATCCCTTCCAGGTCTGTTCTTCAGATTTTTGGCCTTTGTGTCCCTCATCAATAAAAACCAAATTTTTACCATCGAAAGAGGAGATATCTACACTCACACCCTCTCCTTTTTTCTCCTCCCTTAGTTTATGAATTTCTATAACCAGAATTTCCTCATTCCTTGTCTTTAAATTATCAATGTTCCCATCATATAATTTGCAGGGAATACCTGACAATTTTAATTCATCATAATGCTGTTTTGATAAACCCTCATTGGGTGTTATAAGGATGATGTTATCCCATGGTTTATCTGAGTATTTCAGGATCTGCCAGTAATTTATATGCATAATAAGCGTTTTCCCGCTTCCTGTTGCCATCCAGAAAGCAAGTTTTTTAAGGTCATCCTCCGTGAATACTGTTATTTCTGTCCCCTTTTCATTGTTAAACTCCTTCAGGAAAGAGTTTAATTCATTTAAAAAGTTATGTCTGTCCTTGTAATATCTATCTAAAAATATTTCTGTAAATAAAACTGCTAAGTATTGGAAATACTTGAGATTAAAGTTTGGCTGGTTTCTATTTTTCCTTAATGTCTCTACATATCTTCTTATCGATTCATCGTATCTTAAAAGTTGATCTTCCCATCCTCCCTTTAATCCAATCAAAAAATCAGCAAAATAACTTCTTCCATGGGAGTCATAACCCTCTTCTACATCCTTCAATTTTTCCCTTAATTCGTTAAAATCATCCAAGCCAAACAGTTTGAGGAAATACTTATTTAGTACCAGGTGCTTCTCAAGTTCCATTGACATCTTATCTCACTTCCTCAAACATTAAAGATTTGAATAAATGTTCTACTGGTCTAAAGTTCTCAACTAGGGCTTCTCCATTTATGTAAATTTCATCTGGTCCGAAATCACCTATGTTGTCTTCAATAATTCTTTTATCCTTCTCAAAATCAATGTTTTCAGTGCTTCTCCAGATGATGGCTGTTCTCTTCCTTTCGTTTTCTCCGAAAACAAAAACATATTTTCTACCGTTATCCTCTAAAGTCTTATAGGTTTTTACATGCAATCCTAAAAGATAGTTGAAGGTCTCCACTGTATCCACATTAACCAATTTTGGCTGATAATTATCCATGATTTTTAGTTTATAATTGAAGGGGTCTCTAAGTTCTTCAAGATTTAGAAAAGTACTGCTGTTCCTAGTTTCCCATTCAAGCATGTAATTAACAAAGTAATCGGGTACATCATAAAGTGTTTTCTGTGGTTCTTCAAACTCAATGTTCTCCAATGAATCTTCGTATTGCTCTAAGACATGGTGTTTGAAAAATCCTCCGGCCGTTTCTGGGTTGTATTTCTCTTTAATATTATTACTTATTCCTGACCTGTCGTAAGCCAGCACCTTTTTCATTCTCGGTAAAACCACTGTCCAGAAATGATACCCCATTTCCACCCCAATCCATTTTCTTCCTAGTTTATGGGCTACCGCCGTTGTTGTCCCAGAACCAAGGAAGAAATCCATGACAAGATCCCCTTCATTTGATGTAGACTCTATGACACGTTTCAAGAGAACCTCAGAATTTTTAGTTGGGAAGTTAGGATCTTGTTCATATCCTGGAATATCCGTCCAATTATTGTTTATCTGATTAAAAAGGCTATAAATTTCCCCTTGAAAGTTAGAGGATCCACATTCAGAGCATTTTTTATCCTTCAATTTATTAGTGATTATTGCCCCGCAATTGAGACACCTCAACCGCGCCAGTTTACGCGATATTGCTATGTTTAAATTCTCTTGTGAAAATGCCCAGTGTCTTCCTTTAGGAGGATATAATTTGATTCCAAAAATTTCTCTGTGAACATTCGTCTTTTGCTCGCCAGGCATACTTAAGAAAGGCATCCATAAATATTCCTCTATTCTACTTTTTATATCAATAAAACTATTTCCATCAAGAAGTTTTTTAAGCAATCTAAGAGTCTCTTTATAACATTTTACATGATCTTTTTCTCTTTCAAGAATTTTGATGAGCCCTGTTCCTGTTTTAAAGTAAAATAGAAGTGAATCTGTTTTATTTAGCAACTTATTTTCAGATTTCCTTGTTTGCATGCCCCTTGTGATTATAATTTCATTCCTAAAATTCTTCTTCCCGAAAATTTCATTCAAAAGCATTCTCACATACATATTCCCATTATAATCACACCTTACAAAGATGCTTCCCTTTTCATTACACAAATCCCTTCCAAGTCTTATCCTGTTTTCAAGCATTGTTATCCAGGTTGCATCTTTATAATCTACTTTGTAAAGATAATCTGCTTCCTGCTCTTTGTTAAACGGCGGATCAATATAGATGGTCTGCACTTTCTCATAATATTTATTTAAAAGCAAATTCAAAGCCTGCCAGTTTTCACTTTTTATCAGAATACCATCCAAAATATCATCTAAATCATTGTTTTCTGACAAAGAACTTAACAGCCTCCACTTAAAATCTTCATCAAAGTACTTTGTATCAACTGGCAACGTCTTCCATTTTTTCCCCTCTAAAGTATTATTAACAACTAAATCATTTTCATTCCTGACATCAATCTCGAATAATTCCTTCCACTCATTTAATTGTTCTTCATTCTTCAGAATATCATCCAAAATACTTTCTAAAAACTTCTCACCTCCATATTCCTTAATTTTATCGAGGGTTATTACATAATTCGTATCAATAACAAACTTCTTCTTCTCCCATACTTTCTTCTGAAAGTTTTCAATCTGTGCTAAGAACTTGATTATCGTTAAAGCAATGCTCCTGAATGCTTTAAGCCCTATAATGTAAATTTTTAATTTATCAAAATACCCTCCATCATCTAATATCTGTAAATCTTCCAGATTCAAAAACTCATTTTTAATGTAAAAGTCCAGCTCCCTCTCCAAAAATTCTTTCAGATCTTTGTGTATGAAGTAATCTCTTGTGTTTCTTCTTGTGTACCTGTAAAGATGCCTTTCAATTAAAGTCTTATCTCCTTCTTTTCTGAAGATCAATTCCCCTATCTTTTCAGGGATTCTCTCCCCTAGGATTTTTATTGTTTCTTCATTAGCTTTATCCTGTGATACCGTGTTTCCATGTTTGTACTTCTTCTTTTCATCTTCACTTAAAGTTCTGTACTCGAAATAGATATTCAATTCATTATTTTCGTTATCGAAATCAAAGACTCTCTTATTCAAAACAAAAAACTTCTTTTCCTGTGACTTAATGTTTCCTTTTTCTTCCTCTGCTTCTAAAACTCTGAAATTAACTGTCAGAGCCCCAACCCTGAAAGTGTATTTCCTGAAATACTCCGTGGTCTTTATGTAATACTGGTCCTTATTTGCCCAATAAAGCAAAACTTCTTCACCATTATAGGGGACCATATATTTTTCATTCTTACCATATCTTCTTTTACTTATGAAATCCCCCTTATCATAATAACGGGAGAAGAAATTGATGAGATGATTGTAGATCTCTCTTTCCAGGTCTTCTGAAATTTTAACCGTTTCTATCTGCCTTTTCAAATTTTCATACTTTTCTATATCCTCAGCAAAATCTTCTCTATAAATTTCCTCTCTGTCCTTATCTCCACTTTTTAATGCCTCAAGGTATTTCTTAACACCATTTTTGGAGGACAGTTCCTTTAATTGTTCTTCCAGACCTTTTTTTTCTTCTTCGCTAAGTAAATCCAATTGATTTTTAATTTCAGTGATAAGATCCTTTTCAATAAACTTTTCAATTTCTTTTCGCCTGTAATTCATTATCCTATAAATGCCAAAGTCAAGATCCTCATTTTCGAACTGAAATATTTCCCTAAGCTTTTCTTTTAAGTCTTCCCTCAATTCATTAGACATCTCAGTTTTTGAAGCCATTAAGCCCCACCTCTATATGATTATAAAGCTGTAATAATATAACTAGTGACCACATCCTAGTTCTTGAGTAACACCTAGACACCCTTTAGATATGGAGTTTAACCATCTAATTCTTTATTGTTCTCTTTCACATAAAATGGTCCCTAAAGTATAAGAAAGTTAGATAGATAAACTAGATAAAAATGAAAGAGAAGACCTTATAAGGAGATTAGAGAAACTTTCCTCCCAGAAAGAACTTGCCAACAATGCCAAAAGAATTTTAGAACAGTTAAAATGGAATAATTGAACTACTTAGACCAGATAACCCTTAAAAACAAAATAGAGTAAATAAGTAAGTATTCTCAATTCTCTAATCTAACCTTATCGATTCAACCACTTTTTTTATCTCCTTATCATTCACAATATTCCTATTAAAGTCAAAATAATAGCCTTTACCGTTTTTTATCGTATAATAGCGATAATTCGTGCTTGTTATAGTGTATACAGCAGGATTACCATCTATACTCGTATAACCATAATTCAATACAGGTTCTCCAAGCTCAGCCTTAACCTGTTGTGTCTCTTGCAGTTCCTGATCCAAAGTCGCAGGGAATAACGTACCAGGTTCAGAGGAAATAACTCCAGAGCCATAGGAAAAGGCCATCCTACCATCAGGCGTACGGACCCAGTCTCCCTTCACCTCCCAATCTCGAGTTATATCAAATGAAACACCGACCTTTGAATCATGATAGGTTTTTGTTGGAAAAATAATCCCAATGGCAAAATATAACAATATAAGACATACTCCAACAACTACGATTTTTCCATTAATATGCATCACCCCCCTCTTAACTTTGAATTATATATATGCATATAATATATTTAGAGGTATAATATATTATAAATATAAATTAGAGATGATGACAGATGAATAGAAATCTCCTCATAATAATCCTCATATCCCTAGTTATCACCACTGCAGGCTGCACCACCAAATACCAAAAATTCTCTAATGAGAATATGTCATTCAAATACCCTGAAAACTGGGAGGCCATGCCAATACTGGATGACGTAAGCCTAACAGAAAGGGAGGGTGATGGTAGAATCTTCATCAATCCCACCCTTGAGGATCTAGAAAGTTTCAAATCATGGTATGGGCAGAGCGCAGAGTATGTTGGTGAAGAAAAAATTGGAGGAGTAACCTGCTATAAATATAAAGTTGATCATGGAGGAACCTACATTTTCCAAAAAACAAATACCGTCTTCCTTGTAGTATACG
>JABLXD010000055.1 GCA_013178285.1 Methanofastidiosum sp. | reverse complement strand
ATCGAACTTTAGAAGAAAATGGCTATGAATTTGGCTTTTCTAGCTCCAAAAAGAAATTTATTGGAGGAAAATTAACAATAGCCATGGATTACGATACTTGCCAACCATTAGCCATGTTATTCCACCCTGGTGCAGTTCATGACAGTCAAATTTATCTTGAAATCTTAGAAGACCTGAAAAGAAGAAGAATACTAAAAAAAGGAGACTTAGTGCTAGCTGATAAAGGCTATTTCAGCTTCAAAAACTATGGGTCTGGATTAATGGACTATAAAATCGTTCCTTTAATACGGCCAAAGAAAAATACACGAAAAGATAGAGTTTTCAGCCAATTTAACTACCCATTAGAGTTATGCTGTGTGGAAACTCCATTAAAAACATTATACGAACAATTAGTGACTAAATTAAGTAAATTATACGACAAATGGGACTATTTAAAGTCCATACGAAGCAAAATTGAAGATTTTATCAAATTCTTCAAGAATGGAGTGGGATATGAACAAGTACCATCTTATACATACAAATCAGTAGCAAAAACGACATATTTAAGTGTACTTTTAGCAGCCTTAATAGTATCCAAACTAAAACCAGATAACAAGCTACTACAACGGCTCGCTGAAATGTAAAAATCTAACACCCTATTTATTTAAAATTAGAAAATTTAAGACAAAAAAGATTTAGCACCTTAGATTTTTAGGTTTAAAAAAACGTTTTTCTTTTAACTTTTACGTGTTCTGATATCTGTTTCCCATATTATTTCTAAAAATACATTTCATTTTTTGCTTAATGAAAAAATATAAGTATTTTAAACGATAAATTTAATTATTAATATTTATATGGATTTTTTTGACGATTATAATGAAACAAAACTTAAATATCAGTAAAGAAGACCAAATTATATCTTGTTAGGCCAAATATTTAAGATAATCGATTCTATAAAATCAAAAACAATAATGGCTTCAAAAGGCGTTTAAAACATTCAAATAATGATTTTATCAATCAAAATTATTTTCAATCCATTTTTTTCAATACGACCGTTGAGTTCGTTGTTAGTGAGTTAAAAAAAGATAAAAATTTGAGAAATTTTTCAATATATCTGATGAGGTTCCAGATGCAGTTCAAGTTTCAGAATTCATTCAAGACATCTCAAAGATTTAAATCAGATAAGTACGTTAAGAACCTCAATACTAAATGTATTTTTAGCAGGGCTCATTACAATACCCTGCTACAACTCAAAAACAGCCCTACAAAAACTCTCAAAAAACTAAAAAACTAAGACTATATACTTTTTATTATTGGGCTGTAAAGTTATTGGGTGTTTATATTTTTTCTGTGTTTTGGTGTCCATTTTTTCATTTTTTGGAATTATTCCGGTTATAGTTTTGTATATTTTCTTTATTTTGTCGGGATCGGTTTGTATGTAATAACTTTCTACTTAATGGATTTTAGTTCTATAAATTGGCTTCTCATGAAGTGTGTAAGTCGTTGAAAGTCTGGAAGTATTTTTTTAGTATGATATCGTATTAAAACGTTAGGAATATCATTAAATTTTTCCAGTAATGTTTCTAATCTTTGTATTGGTGTTTCTTCGTTATATGTGCGAATATAATTTTTAATCTGTGAAATAAAGGTATAAAACTTATTTTGTCATGTTTTGTGAATTTTTTAGACTTCAAGATTATATACACGCTGTTTCCAATCATTTTAAACAAGTAGATATATACATAATTGATGTTTAACACCTAATTTATCCATTATTATTTTGTATCTACGGAAATGATCAGTAGTTATTGCAAATAATGGTTTATTTGTGGATTTATCAATAAAGTTGTAAATGGTTTCTGTTGTTCTTTTAGAGACTATTTCTTCTGCTATGGGAAATTAAGTATGGTGTCGTATAAATGTTAATCTGTAGTGTTTTTGTCCGTTTAGCAGGATATACTGCTCATCATAGCAATAATAACCTGAATAAATGTTTGTATGTTTTCTATATGGTTTTAGTAGTCTATAGTTAGCCAGTTTTTTTTTGCTGTGTGTGATAGTGAAATTCCTAGGAATGTTTGAAGGTCTCCTCCTGATTTCCGGAGTTATCGATAGCCGGTTTGGATAAAAGACTGTATTTATTCTTTGAAAATGTTAGTATATCTGTGATGAGGTTTTATAACTAAATCTGGGCTCGTTAAGAATTTTTTACCGCAATCATTACATTTGTATCGTCTTAAATAAATCGTTTGAGAACCGGATTCATCCAGTATGTGGTGTCTTTCAGATATTCTTGTTCAATCACATTTTGAATTACAATTGGGACATTTCGGTTTAATGTATTCAAAATGATTAGTTACAAATAATATTTAGGTTTTTATTAATATTTATTGGTGTTTAAGGGGTTTGAAATCTTGTGGTTAAGACTTCTTGAATTTTTGGTTTTTCCACACAAAATCAAAAAGATTAAGTTGTATCGAACTTATACTTGAACTGAGAGTGGTTATAATATTGTTTAGCATGTTATTATATCTCTATCACTTTATAATTATCTTTAATGGTTTTAAATCAATATTTACTATGGATTTAATGGTTTTTAAAATTTTTTATGAAATCGTGTCAACACCTAAAAACTTTACAGCCCCTATAATAGAAAGTATTTATTATAGCCATACAAATCAATAATATGCTTCAATCTTAATATTAGGTACTATTAAATTTATAAAAGTTATTAAAATGATTGAACGATTTAAAAGGGAATTCAAATGGGTTTTAAAGATTTAGATCTTAAAATAAGTTATGATTCAAATACCGATGATATTTTGAACGATTTTTACATCCCTTTATTATCTAATTCTATTAAATATCAAAGATCTGTTGGTTTTTTTTCATCTAAAATATTATCTGTTGCTGCAGAAGGAATTATTAATTTGATAAATAATGGAGGGACCATAGAATTAATTTGCGGTACTAAATTGAAAGGAAAAGATTTAGATATAATAAAAAAAGCCCATGAGAATCCTGATATAGTAATTGAAGAATTTAGAGCTAATAAATCCTTAAATTTAATAGATAAATTTAAAAATAATCATCTTATGGCATTAGGTTGGATGGTGGCAAAAGGGATTCTTAAAATTAAAATTGCAATGATTGTTGATGAAGATAATCCTCTTGATGAAAAAAAAGGCATATTACATCAAAAAATAGGTATTTTCAGAGATATTGAAGGAAATATCATATCATTCAGCGGATCCAATAATGAAACAGCATCTGGGTGGGAATTTAATATTGAAGAATTTAAAGTTTTTAGAAATTGGAAAAAATCTGAATCTCCCTATCTAACTTCTGATTTAAAAAAATTTAATGATATTTGGATGGGAAATGTTGCAGGGATTAAAGTTATTGATTCTGATAAAGCAGTGTTACAAAATGAAATAAAAATTTTAGCAGAAAGTAAAACTGTATTAAATCAAGTTGAAAAAACTGATAAAATTGAATTATGGGACTATCAAAAAGATGCAATAGAAAAATGGATCAAAAATGGAAAAAAAGGCATTTTTGAAATGGCTACAGGAACAGGGAAAACTTTCACTGCTCTAGGATGCCTCAATCAAGAATTAAAAAAAACTGAAAAACTCTTAATTGTAATTACAGCTCCTTATCAACATTTACTACAACAATGGAAACAATCAATAAATAAATTTGGTTTAGATTATGATGATCTAATAATTGCTGATAGTACTAACCGATTTTGGAAGGATAAATTAGCTGATTCAATCTTTGATATCTCTTTAGGACATAAAAATAAAGTAATTGTTATTTCAACGCATCGTACTTTCTCATCTGACAACTTTAAAGATATAATTAATTATAAAGATGACTTTAAAATTTTTTTAATTGCTGATGAAGTTCATGGATTAGGAGCTGAATACAGTAAATTAGGACTAATTAATGCATATGATTTTCGATTAGGTCTAAGCGCCACTCCAAAAAGATGGTTTGATGATTATGGTACGGATATATTGCATGATTACTTTAATGGAGTAATTTATGAGTTTGACCTGGAAAAAGCAATAAATAAAACAAATCCTGCCACTAATGAAACTTATCTTACTCCTTATTTATATAAACCTAAATTTATAAGCTTAAAAAGTAATGAATTAGATGAATACTATGAAATTACAAAGCAAATTGCTGTTAAATATGGATCTAAAAAATTAAATGATGATAATACCGCATTAAAATCATTATTATTTAAAAGAGCCAATATTATTAAAAATGCAGAAGAAAAATATCCAATTTTAGAGGAAATACTTGACGATATTGGCAATAATTTAAAATGGACAATAATCTACTGTACTGAACATCAAATAGATAAAGTAATGAACATATTAAAAAAAAGGCGAATATCTGCACATCTTTTTACCATGAGTGAAGGAACAAGACCAGATAAAAAGTACGATGGTTTGTCTGAAAGAGATTTCATTTTAAAAAAATTTATTGAAGGATATTATAAGGTTTTAGTTGCTATTAAATGTTTAGATGAAGGAGTAGATATCCCTCCTGCGAGAATTGCCATAATGATGGCCAGCAGTGGCAATCCACGCGAACATATCCAGAGATTAGGACGAGTAATAAGAAGATTTTCTAATAAGAAAAGAGCACTAATATACGATTTGTTTGTTTTACCAAATTTAAAAAAATTTCCATCAGAATTTAAAAATTTAGAAAGAAGAATTTTCGAAAAAGAATTCGAAAGATATGAAGAAATAGCTAGTATCGCAATAAACAATGCTGAAGCTCTAGAAATGATTTATGATGCGAAATATAAATTGAGGTGAATAAATTGACTTCCAATAGTACTCTTAGGATATTAGAAGAGTTAAGAAAAAATAGTAAGGGAGATAAGGAATTACAATTATTCTTAGAATCCATATTAAGTGAGGAGATCAAAGGAAGGCATCGTTGGAGAGAGTATTATAACGATAAATTAGAGGAATATATAAAGGATTGGGATGATTATGAGAATTGAAAAAATTTATATAAAAAATTATAGTAGATTCAAAGAAATAGAACTATCCTTTAACAAAAATTCTGATAATGATTTACATTTCATAATTGGAAAAAATGGTTCTGGAAAAACTGACTTTTTAAATGCTATTAATTGGTGTTTATATGAAATTGAGCCACAAAAAACAAAAAGAAAAGCCAAATTAGAATTAGAAGACAAAAAAGATAAATTGCCTAGATTGAATGTTTATAATGAAGATAAAGATAATGATAAGGTAATAGTAGAAATATGGTTAGCTAAAGATAAAGAATACGTTTTTTTCCATAGAGAAGAGGTTTATGATGTTAAAAACAATAATTTATCTAAACCTATAAGAACTGATTTTTATGTTGATATTCCTGATAATAAAGGTAATAGGAAAATAATTAGAGACGATGAAGCGAATTTAATTGTTGAACGTTTTTTCCCAGAAGCAATTAGAGAATATTTCTTTTTTGATGGTGAACGTTTGGACAGATATTTTCAGTTAGCGACTTCTAAAGATATTAATCATGAAATTTTCACTATTTCATATATAAATGCACTCGAAAGTATGAAAGACCATACTGAACTGCTAATTAAAGATATAACTAAGAAAGGAGGAGAATTTAGTGCAAATCTTGAGGAAATTAGAGAAAAACAAGAGCATAATCAAAATCAACTCAATTATGTTAAAGATAGAATTGATGAAACAAAAAATCAATTATCTATAGCAAAAAATAAAATAAGTGAATATCATTCCTTACTTAAAAATCAGCCTGATGTTTCTGAGCGGGAGAGTAAACTTCAAGAATTGAAATTGTTAAGAGAACAAAAAGATGAATTGTTAAAAAAGTATGAAATAAAAAAGAATAGAATGTTATTTAAATATACACTAATTCTTGGATTTTGGCCTGCATATAAATATTCTTTAGAAACGATTGATGAGAAGAAGAAGAATTTAGAACTACCTCCTGTTGAAGAAGAAATAATAGAAAAAGTTTTAAAGCATGATAATTGTGATATTTGTGGCCAACCACTTAATAAAACTTCTAAAAAAAGAATGTCAGTTCTTCTTGAACAATTTAAATCTACATCAAAAAGCGTAAAAAAGTTAGAACCTATGGATAAACCCCTTAATAAGTTCAAACTTAAAATAAATGAATTTAGGGATAATTTAGATAATATCAATAGTTTAATTGAAGATACAATAAAAGAATATGAGTATATTGAATCTCAAATAAGTACTATTAATGATGAATTAGGCGGATATGATGTAGATAAAATAAAAAAATGGCATTTAGAACGGGAAAAATTTGAAAAAATAAGAGATCAGAATTTGATACGGCTAGGAAGCTTAAAAAATGATAAAAAAACCCTACAACAAAAGAAAGAAAGTCTGGAAAAAGAATTTGATAAAGCTTTAAAGGACAATGAAAAAGCTAGTAAAATAAGGAAAAAGATTAAATTTGCAAAAAGAGCTCTAGATATAATTGAAAGATCTAAAGTAAATATAATGAATGAAACTCGAGAAAAAATCGGAGATGAAACCAATAGACTATTTTTTGATTTATTATGGGATGAAGGAATTTATAAAGATATAATAATTGATAAAAATTATAATCTAGGAGTAATTCATGATATGGGTTATGAATGTTTAGATGAGTTAAGCGCTGCCCAAAGAGAATTATTAGCATTATCCTTTACTTTAGCATTGCATAGAATATCTGGATATGAAGCTCCCATACTAATAGATACACCAGTAGCAAGGATATCTGATGATAATAGGACGAATTTTGCTAAAACTTTTTTAGATGTGACTAAAAATAAACAAATTATATTACTTTTCACCCCTAATGAGTATTCAAAAGAGATTAAGGACTTATTTGATAATAGAGTTAGCAATAAATATGAATTTATAAAAGAAGACAAAATCACTACATTGGGTGTATTAGAATGAGTGAAGAAGCTGAAGGACAAGAAATACTCTATGTCGATAAAGATAATAAATACTTATACGATGAAATAAAATTTCTTCAAGGATTCGAAAGAAAAGATCAATTCATATTTGCTATGGCATTTGGATTTATCAATGATTTTAAACCAAAATTGAATAAAAAAGAATTTATAACTAGAACATCCTATCTTAAAGAAGAAGATAACGCATTATTAAAAGC
Source organism: Methanofastidiosum sp. (assembly GCA_013178285.1). NCBI lineage: Archaea > Methanobacteriati > Methanobacteriota > Candidatus Methanofastidiosia > Candidatus Methanofastidiosales > Candidatus Methanofastidiosaceae > Candidatus Methanofastidiosum > Methanofastidiosum sp. The sequence goes on along the minus strand of JABLXD010000055.1, from coordinate 878 downwards.
GGTTGCACTAAAAAGCACTGAAAACATAGATATTTTATCTGACAAAAAAAGAATATACGGAATTGCTGAAAGATATGCTAATGGTGGGATTCAATTATTAGCGGATGAAGTAGGCAATAAATATGGTAGTTTTGAAAAAAAACTAGAAAAAATATTAATGAACCTTTATGAAAAAATATCAGGAGAAAATTCTGAAATTGAAGAAGAATCTAAATCTTGGTTAGAATACATCTTAATGGGTGAAACATCAAAAATAGAATTCAAATCATCCATGATCTGGGATATTGATGAAAATAAAGCTAATAAAAAAAAGATGCCACGAATTATCGCAAGAAGCATAGCTAGTTTTTTAAATACAGATGGGGGTACACTGCTTATTGGTGTAGAAGATAATGGAAATATCTATGGGATTGAAAGGGATTTAGATCATGTGAAAAATAAAAATAAAGATGGATATCAACAATTTTTAATTCAGACAATAGTGAATCATTTAGGAGGATCTAGAGCAACTTTTACTGAAATAAACTTTTCTGAAAAAGATGGAAAAGAAGTATGTATAGTAGATATTAAACCCAGTACAGACCCAGTTTTTATGAAATGTAATAATAAGGATACATTTTTTATCAGATCGGGAAACACAACTCGTTCGATAGAAGGAGAAGAATTATTGAGATATATAAAGAATAACTCTAATTTTAAGGATAAATAAATTAATAAAAAGGAAAAATAAGAATAGAATGAAAGATAAATAAATAAGTGAATATATGAGTTTAACCGAAGCCATCAAAAAACTTGCTCTGTTGATATTTTTGAATAATCACCTTAAAATACAATTTTGTGGGAAGACCCTTTTATTTTGATTACGACAGATTAACTAT
>JABLXD010000054.1 GCA_013178285.1 Methanofastidiosum sp. | reverse complement strand
GCCGCCATTATGAGGCTCATCCATACACCCACCTGCAGCGCCACCGTTGCGGTAACAGAGAGGCACTTTCCGATGATTATCTCAGAGCGCCTTATGGGCATTGCGATGAGGGCTTCACCTGTTTTCATGATCAAAGCTGGACAAGTCTTACAGTATGCCCCACAACACCCAATGTGTTTTTTAGAAATCTCGATGTCAGACGACACAAGTATACTTTAAGAAATAGATTTAAATATTTAATCAAATAATTACTAACGACGATATGATTAAAAAGATATTAAAAATTGTTCTTCTATTATTAGTAATTGCAACTGTTATGTTATTTGCACTTGTCAATTCTAATACAATAATCGGTAGGGATCTACGCTTTGGCGATGCCAATGTAAATCACTACAAAGTATTCCCTTACAATAATATTATAACTCATGGCCCTTACTTTAATTTTGAGAGAAGTGATTCAGAAGAATTAGTCAAAGATATCTTCAGGGATATTGAATACGGCAATAATCAAAGGATAGGGGATCTAGATCTATTTCTTGAGAAAACTAAGACATCTTCATTTATAATAATAAAGGACGATAAAATCCTTTTTGAAAAGTATTATAATGGGTATGATAGGGATTCAATTGTCACTTCTTTTTCTGTTGCAAAATCAGTCACCTCGGCCCTGATAGGCATCGCTATAGATGAAGGATATATTAATTCTGTTTATGATCCAATAACTGACTATATACCTGAATTAAAAGAAAGAGATGAAAGATTTAGTCAAATTAGGATAATAGACCTTCTGCATATGTCTTCGGGAATTAAATATAATTCAGAAGTTGACGATAGAAATACCTATTATGCCGCAGATCTGAGAAAATTAGCCATTGAAAAAACTCAGATTGAAGATAATCCTAATATGAAATTTGAATATAATAATTACCATCCACTTCTACTTGGGATAATCCTTGAAAGATCAACTGGACAGTCAGTTTCGGTATATCTACAAGAAAAGATATGGAAACCTATTGGAATGGAATATAACGCTTCTTGGAGTACAGACGAATTTGAATTTGAGAAGATGGAGAGCGGCCTAAATTCCAGAGCTATAGACTTTGCCAAGTTTGGTAGGCTATACCTAAGGGATGGCATCTGGGATGGAAATCAAGTAATTTCAAAAGAATGGGTAAAATTATCAACTGAGCCATATTTACCCGATATCGAAGGGTACTACCCAGATGTTTCATTTTTTAGAGACCACCATGTTTATTACTCCTTAATGTGGTGGGGGATAAAAAGAAGTGAAAATAGTTATGATTATTTTGCATTGGGAAACTTTGGCCAGTTCATCTATGTTTCCCCAGATAAAAATCTTATTATGGTTAGAAACGGTATAGACTATGGCGAAGGCATGGAAAATGAAGATATTGACTGGTGGCCAGTAATATTTTATGAGTTCTCAAATAGGTTGCCATCATAAATATATATTTTTTTACTTCATATTCCCCAACAATAGCCCTAGGGCAATCATACAGGTAACGCTTAAGAAAATCCACAAGCTGATAAAAGGGTCCCCTTCTCCCATCTTGATATATGAAATAATTGACATTACAATTAATACAATGCTGTATGTAACAGATTTAATCATCACAATCGAAGAAAAAATATACCCCCAAGGATTTCTTTTCCAAAGGTAAATCGCACTAACTATCAAAGCAGGTATCAAAAGAGATAGGTCTGTAGCCCAGACTACGGCAGTTGGGTGATTTGTTTGTAGGACATGTTCTGGTATCTTCCCGCTAACTATAGAGCCAATGGACATAGCAATCCAGAGCCCTCCAAGCAAAGACGCAAAAAATACCATATATCCGCTAATCAATTTAGTTGGAGTTTTCTCATTGAATAGTTTTGAAATCCCTTTAGCATCTATATTAACAACACCAAATAGGAGTGCATATGCAGATAAAGTAAATAATCCAACGTATAAAAGGAAGAAATTGTTATATGCAGTTCCATATAGATAAAAAATATAGTTGTATACCATATACCATAGTGTCCCCATCCAGACAAGAAGTGCTTTTTTTGAACCCTTAATTGAAAAGAATAATCCCAAAATCATTAGGGGAACTGCAAGAAAGAGTGTCACAATGTCATTACCATACAACGCAGTTTTAGTAAATTCGTTATCTTTGTATATTGTTTCTAGGAATATGCCACCTGCAGACGTTATTATGGACAAAGCTATTACTACAATAGAAAGATAAATTGAAGTTCTAAACTTTTCCCTTAACATTTTTACAATCTCCTTTAATATTATTTTTTCTCAAGGTAAACAACTGTTTCTGAGTTTATTTTTATTCCTATAATGAATGGATTTAATTTTGATATTTCATCTTTGGTCATCCCCTCGGTGTTCAATATTAATGATCCTTTTACGCTAATGGTCTCCTGTGGAGATACTTCTTCGTTTACGTCAACTGTAATACTTTTATCTAGGAGCCTTTCTTTTACAGCATCGCTTAGTATAGGCTCAATTGATATTATCCTTGTATTCTCTAAACTTTCATTAGTGATAGAAATGTCATAAATATAACTTGTAAGATATGGATTTTCATTGTTAACACTACCAAGAGACGATGACCACGAGTATACTTTGAATCCAGGGTAATTCGTTTCATTATTGTTTGTGCATCCAGAAAATGCCATTAGATTTAATAAAAAAAAAGTAATAAGTAATAATTCCCTCTTTTTTACCATTTCAATCCCCTTTTGTCATCTCCCACTTATCCTTATTTACATATCCTACAATTGCCCAAACTACTCCGAGTCCGATAAGGCCGTAGCCCGCTATATTGCCTATTAAAAGGAAGAAGGTTCCAGCAGGTATAAATACGATTAATCCTAAAATAAAAAGAGAGCGATAATTTGTCTGCCCCTGTATTTTTTTATCCGCATTTCTATTTAAAATAATAAAAAGCCCGATTATTACCATTAAGATAACTATCAGGTATATATACAAAGCTTCCATACTATTAAATAAATTTTTTAGTATAAAAGAATTACGAATTTTGCTTTAATTTTCCCAAAAAACTTATAAATGGCCCCAATTTCAACATTTATAGTGATTAAATGAAGGCAAATTCAAGTATTATACTAGGTTTTTCTGTAATTGCTTTAATATTAATATTTACAGCTTCTGTATTTTCTCTAAATTATAAACTATCTACTTTAGAAACAAAGGTAAGTGAATCGACAAGCAGATTTTCATCTAATAACTATGAAATTGATAAAAGTCAAACTCTTTTTCTATACGTAGAAGACAGGGACTCTTTAGGAAAATATCTCGAAACTTCGATAATTAAAAATTTGGAAAAAGAGGGATATACAGTAGAATTAATTACTGAATTTAAAGAGAATTATGAAAATCAAACGCTTCTTATCTCTTTGCCTGAGAAGAATATCAAATACAATCCATTTTCACCGAGTTCAAGGATAAGGATGCTTGCCTACTACACCTCTTCAGGGGATACAGAATACTTCTACGATTTTAAGAAAGAAAACAATCCGCCGGTTGTTATGAGGTCTGAAGATGGATACACTGGAGAATTAATCATAGTTTCAAAAATAGTACTTGATAACACTGGGAAAGGCATTATCTCCCTAAATGCATATAGAGAAGATCTAGCAAATTCGCTTGCGACTAGTGTTGGCAAGATAATGAAATAGATTATAATCATTTTTTTGAATATATCATATACTCAACAATCAACAAGAATGCCGGGAAGAGAGTGCTAAGTAGTAGCTGTGTATCAAAACTAATTACTTTAGAGTCTCCAACAATATTCAACCCACGGAATATAAGAAATATTATAGTTCCGAGAGTTATACTTTGAAGGATTCCAAATAACAGGAATATTTTTTCATCTTTATTCATGAATTATTTTTATGCTTTATTTTATATATAATTTGCCCAAAAATATGTATTTGATTTTTAGATAAAAATTTAGAAAAGTATTATATACAAATATACGTTATAGTATGTATATTAAGGTGTTAAGAAATGGAAGGTTCTGAAGTTGTTTCTTCTAAATGTCAAATTTGTAACAGACAATTTAAAACAAGTGAAATGTTTCCTAGTGAATTTGTTAGAGAGCCACTTGTAAAATTAATAAAGAAAAATAATCCTAATTGGGAATCTAAGGGTTACATATGCTTTGACGATTTGAACTACTTTAGGACAAAGTATGTCGCAGAGACCCTTGAGGATGAAAAAGGGGAAATCTCAATACTAGAAAAGAAGGTGATGGATAGCCTTAAACAAAACGAGATTTTATCCCAGAATATTAATATTGAATATGATAGTAAACTAACTTTAGGCGAACGCCTAGCAGACAAATTAGCAGATTTTGCGGGTAGTTGGACTTTTGTATCTATATTTGCAATCTTCTTAGCAATTTGGGTGAGTATTAATAGTATAGTTTTAATCTTTAGGCCTTTTGACCCCTACCCATTTATCTTGCTAAATCTCATATTATCTTGTATTGCTGCAATTCAAGCACCGCTAATCATGATGAGTCAAAACAGACAGGAGGACAAAGACAGACTTAGGGCAGAACATGATTATATTGTGAACCTTAAAGCCGAAATAGAGGTAAAAAATCTAAATGAAAAGATAGATCATCTAATAATGAGTCAGTGGCAAAAATTATTGGAGATTCAAGAAATACAAACTGAGTTAATGCAGGATGTAGTTAGAGAAGTTAAAAATAACATAAAGCAAAAAAAATAGTACAATTCCCTATTTTTTCTTAATTCGCTTCTCCTTTTTTCTTGTGTTAAATTCGTAATTCTGCTTATTTCCTTCATCCAATCTTTTTTTCTTTTTCATTTTACTCCCATTATAATACGATTTCAAGTATATAATAGTATCTTCAGAGACATTTATATATGCTGTTTAACTAATGTATATGGTGTAATTATGAAAATGCCTGCAAATGTAAAAGATATCTTTGAAAAAGAAAGAATACATCAACTTGCAACTGCTTCAAAGAATGGAGAGCCAAACTGCTCATATGTGGGTGCCAAGTATCTGTTAGATGATGAGACTATCATAATAGTGGATAACTTTATGAAAAAAACATTAAGGAATATACTTGAAAATCCCAGGGTGGCAATTGTAATAATTAGAGAAAAAGAAGCATACCAGATCAAGGGTAGGTGCGAATATCTGACTGAAGGGCCAATATATGAAGAAGCTAGGAAATGGATGAAGGCAAAAGGCGATAGATACCCTGCAAAGGGAGCTCTATTAATCAAAGTTACAGATATTTTTTATTCAACTTCAGATGAAAAAGCAGGTCTTCTAATATAATAAAAATATGAATTTAAAAACTAAAGGGAGGTATATAATGAAAATAGGAATCGTTGTCTATTCTCAAACTGGGAATACCTATGAAGTTTCTCAAAAACTTAAGGAATCCCTTTCAAAAGCAGGGAACTCTGTAAGTATCGAGAGGTTTAATGTGGCAAATGAAAAGGAGAGAGACATAAATAAAATAGAGGTTATAAATAGCCCAGATGTATCAAAATATGATGCTTTAATCTTTGGTTCACCTGTTCACGCATTCTCTCTTTCGCCTGCCATGACCGCCTTTATGTCTCAAATCCCGTCCTTAGAAGGTAAAAAAGTTTCATGCTTTGTAACTAAGGGCTTGCCATTAAAGGGAACAGGTGGTAATCAGGCCATTTCAAAAATGAAAGGTATCTGTGAATCAAAGGGCGGAGATTTCTGCGGGTCAGAAATCGTGATATGGAACAAAGACCGCGAAAAACAGATTGCAAAGTTATCTGAAGAAATGTGCGGATTATTTTAATCTTAATTTTTTTATTAAAATTTAAAATTAAATAAAAAAAGAATTTAGATTTAAGCAGACTTCATAACTGGTGATTTTAGTAGTGTTATAGCGAGCACAATGCCCACTACAGCTAGTCCTGCGACAATTAAGAAGAATGGCTGGAAAGCCCCTAAGATATCTTTTGCCTGTGCAGAAACGATACCGCCTATGATTGCACCAGCACCGTATGCAGTATACACTAAGCCATAGTTTCTAGCATTGTCTTTCATCCCAAAGTAGCTAGCAGTGGCAGTTGGAGCTATTGCGAGCCATCCTCCAAGACACCCCCAAAGGATACAGAAGCTCACAATGTATGCCCAAACGCTATTGTAGCCTGTGTATATTACTAAGCATGCAACTATGATTAAAACATATGTTATTATGGCAGTTTTTTTAGGTGAGAGCTTATCTGTAAGTGCCCCAAAAAGAGGTCTGCCGGCACCATTAAATATGGCAAAAGGTAAGATTAAGGCAAATATTAGGCTATTTGCAACATCAGCACTCAATCCCGCGTTAGCAAATACTTCTTTTCCTACGGGGCCAGCAATTCCTATAGCTGTGAGCCCAGCAAGTGTTCCAATGGTGTAACAAATCCATAGTCCTTTGAAGGTCGAAGTCTTTAACATCTGTTCTCTCATGAGGTCGACTTTAGCAGGACCGCTAGAAGTAGTTGCAGTCATACAAGCTGGCTTCCAGCCACTATCTGGGAATCTAAGCATCATGGATAGTACAATACTAAGTATGATAAATACGATACCGAACATTTGAAGAATGTTCATAATCCCCCAGCCGCTTCCTAATAGAAATCTACTAACGTATGTTATAATGGCAGAAGAAAATCCAAATCCTAGGACGGTCAATCCTACTGCAAGACCGCACTTATCTGGGAACCATTGAGCCGAAGTTGTTATAGGTGCACCATAGGCGATTCCAACACCTATACCTCCAATAATTCCGTATAAGGGGATAAGCATTAGGGGTGAGGTAGCAAAGGAAGCTGCAAGCCACCCTATCCCACAAAGAACTCCACCGGCCATACATACTTTCTTAGGCCCCATCTTTCTAATGTAAGGGCCAGCCAATGGCATAAATAGGGCAAAAAAAGCCAAGAATACAATAAATGGCCATGTCATATCCATAGCCGTAGGATTTAATCCTCTAGCCTTGAAGTGATCAAGTAATGGATTTCTTAATACTCCATAGGCATAAATAGATCCAAAGCAAAGATGGAGCATAATGCCCACAATAACAATCGTCCACCGTCCGCCAGGTGGTTCTCCTGAAGATGTTTTTTTACTCATAAATATAACCTCCAATTCAAAGTTAATGGATATCTACCGGTATAATCTCAACATTTGTAATCAAAAATACCCATCAGCAATGTGTGCGATAAGCGAAAAGACTTTTTAAGATTAACGTAAGTTCTTGAAAATGACAGAATATCTTTTATTCTATTGTGGCTTATAATAATCATGAAATCAGAGCCGATCACTTCTAAACTCATTGCCCCATGTGGGATGAACTGTGGAATCTGCATGGCTTACCTTCGAGATAAAAATCATTGTCCGGGGTGCAATGGTCCTGACGATAAAAAGCCATCTAATTCCTGTGTCAAATGTATTATTAAAAACTGTGAAACTATAAAAAAAGCTAGATTCTGCTTTAAATGCGAAAAATACCCCTGTACAAGACTTAGGAACTTAGATAAAAGATACAGGAAAAAGTATGGGATGAGCATGCTCGAAAATCTTGAGAATATTAAAAATCTTGGAATAAGGCAGTTTGTTAAAAATGAAAGAGAAAGGTGGAGATGCCCTGAGTGTGGAGGCATTATTAATGTCCACAGGTGGAACTGTTTTGACTGCGGGGCCGAGAGAAAATAGAATGCCGTTAAAAAACTTAAATAATTTTTATATGTTGCTTTTATAATAAATATATATTCAAAACGTATATTTTATGTATTTTATTTAATTCTAGACAGAATCTATTACCGTTAAATCTTTATAGTTTCTATACCTATAGTAAGCGGGTTAGTTTTTTCTAGATGGATTAACTCCAAATAAGTATCCTGGAGGGGTATTATGGAAACTTTTGAAAGAGACTTTGAAAAGGCAAGAGAAGATTTCAATAAGTTCGTATCATCCTCTGGAAAAGAAAAATTGGGAAGATTTGCAGATGTCATACAAAAAGAGATTGATCAAGTGAAAAACATTATGGATATGAGTGCCCATAATGAGGGAGAAAGAGTAAGAATGTTAAGAGAGCAGTTGTCAAAGTGTGACAATATGGCTTGTGAGGAAAGGGATAGAAATAGAAATATTGATTACACTCCACTTTTTAGGATAATTGAGAACCTTAAGTACGGCGTGGATGAATACGAATCAAGAATGGA
>JABLXD010000053.1 GCA_013178285.1 Methanofastidiosum sp. | reverse complement strand
TGTAGTTAGCATCATTTGATAGTACAGCTATGTCTAGAGGAGGAGCATTGCTGCATATAGCAGCTGGACTGTCGTCAACTGCGACTGGTGTCTTCTTGACAACTACAGTTACAGTTGCTGCGTTTGAGGGGTATATGCCGTTTGTTACAGTATAATTAAAATCATAAGTACCGGAGGAGGTGGGTGCAGTATATCTAATATACGCGCCGGTGGTTCCGTTATTAAATATTTGAGTAGATCCAAAAAGGGGAGGATCTAAAACTGCAAGTACAGGTGAAGTTCCATAATTAATATCGTTGCCAAGGACATATATATCAACGTATGAACTGCTGCATACAGTAGCTGTGTCGGGATTTGCGATTGGGAGGGCGCTACAATCAACACCTATACAAATTTTAAAATACCCTCTAGTATTACCCTGATTATCTGTAGCCTTGAAAATGATCCAATCTGGCCCTTCATCACATGCAGCTCGGTTAGTAGATATATATCGAATCTGTTGACCGGCTGGCTGTAAAGTTGCTGTTCCATAAAAAGGTCCAAGAAAAATAGTAATGCCACCAGAAGAAGCAGTAGGGAAACAATACTTGAAAGCTTCATTTAGATTAAGATTTCGTTCAGCGCCAAATGGAACAGTATAACACTCTGTATAATCACAATAACCTATAACAACGTTGTTTGAAGTGCTTGGTGATGAGGAAACTGTACTTGAAGCTCCATATGTCCCAGATGCGTTACCTGTGAAGTTAACATCTCTATATTTGTCTGCGCCTATTGGTCCTGCAGTGTATGTCCATGAGAATGTTGTGCTTCCTCCTGCTGCTAGAGTTACAGGTGTGAATGGGGGGCCTGTTAATGGACCTGTCACAGTCCCTGTGCCACCAATAGTTAACGTCGAAGGTAGCACATTATTTGCCGTTTGGTCTCCAGTATTAGTAACTGTCATTACGACAGTTATTGTCTCGTTTGGTTGAACAATTGGCGTTGCAGATATTGAAGATGTAAGGATTGGAGCTGCAAATACAAAAGTGGAAAACAAGGTTAATATTAACGCTAAAACAAATATTACCACTATTATTTTTCTATTTACATTTAACATTGTTTACCCCCACCTATGTGATTTTATCGTAATTCTTATATCGTGAGGATATATATAATTTGGATTACCATAAACAGCTCCAATCAAAACAAATATCAAAAATACAGTCAATCCTATAGAACTTGTCTTACTCATACTTATTTTTTCCATTAAGACCATCCCCAACATCTATTATCATTATTGATACTCGATTATAATTTATTTATATAATATTTATTATAATATTTAATGATTTAAATAGTTTGCGGTTTTCTTGAAATAAATTGAAAGATTGTCAATTTTAATTAGAAATATCTCAATTTTTTAATGTCAAATAATTGAAAAATATATTAAGAAGTATTTTATAGAAATATAATATATAATCAATAAATATATTGTTATTTTTTTCGGGTTTTGTTAATAATTAAAACGTCAAGTGCCTACATTATTTACAAAATAGAGCTAATAAAATAATTATTTATTAAAGCCCACGATTTTATCCAGAAGAAAAATACTACCATTCTTATCCATCGGCTTATTGTCATTCCCGCACTTTGGCGAATATATACATGCTGGGCATCCTTCCTCACACGTGCATTCTTCTACTAGTTCTAGAGAAGTTTTAACTATTTCATCAAATAATTCGTAAGCCTTCTCAGAAAGCCCTATCCCCCCTTCAAATCCATCATATATGAATACCGTTGGCTTTCCAGTAGAAGGGTGAAAGTTAGTTGATAACCCCCCAATGTCCCAACGATCACACATGACGTGAAAAGGCATAATCCCAATCATGGCATGCTCAATCCCGTGGAGTGATCCACCGAAAACTTCCCTTCTTATGTCTACATTCTTTCTTTTATTCAAAAGTTCTAAAATATCCTTGTCAATTGCCCTCTTATCCCACAACTCATCCTCTATTGAAGAAGGAAATGTAAAGAAGAATCCAACGGTATTAAATTCAAGAGGGGGTAAATAGATATTTTTGTAACCTATTGCACTGTCTCCTCTCATAATCTTGTAAGCATTGTAATTTTCTGTTACTTTAAGATGCCCCAAAAAAAGTTCTAAATCGCCAATCGATTTTTTATCAATAATATCGATAATAGAAACAAAGCTTTCTTTTAGTACTTGGGTATAAAAATCAACATCAGTTTTATTCGCCCTGATTATCCCATTTTTTAGATCCATTGTATCCACAATGTATGTTTCACCTTGATGCAACAAAACTGCACCTTCGTGAGCTTCCCTGTAAGCTTGCCCTCTATCCATAGTTTCAAGTGTTTTATTCTGATACATTACTTTGAATATGTCACTAGAGATGCTGTCAAGACTTACTACCATTGGAGCGCTCTTTGTTCCAGAGTAAATCCAACCGTTTGGTGTTTCCTTGACAAGTGATTCAGTCTTTAATTCGCCCAAAATATCGGCTAAAAATTCACCCAAATATTTCCTATCCCTATCTAAAACTATCGGCAGTTCAGAAGACGCACACATCGTATGTCCAAAAAGAATGTATGGGTTAGAAAGATCAACTATTGCATGCTCATGGGATTTTCCAAAAAATACTTGAGGATGTCTCATGAAATATTGATCAAGCTGATTTTGAAATGCGACAAGTGTTGCAACTGAATCTTTTGTACCCCTGCCGGCCCTTCCAGCCTGCTGCCACGTTGATATAACGGTTCCAGGATACCCAGAAATAATCACACTGTCAAGACCCCCGATATCAATTCCAAGTTCAAGCGCATTTGTAGAAGTTACGCCTTTAATGACTCCATTTTTAAGGCCATTTTCAATCCTTCTTCGCTCTTCTGGCAGATATCCTGCCCTATATGCCATTATCTTGTCTTTCAGAGATTCTTCTGAAGGGTCCAGTGATTCTTTTGACCACCTTGCAATTAGTTCTGACATTTTTCTTGACACTGTAAAACATAGGGTCTGGAGTCCTTCTCTTATGAAAAATAAAAATAGTCTTTTTGATTCCTGATGGATTGATAGATAGTCCCCATCCTTATAGGGGTTATAAAAAATAAAATATTTTTTACCCTTGGGTGAGCCATCTTCTGAGATGAGTTGATATTTTAATCCGGTAAGCTTTTCTGCAAACTCTATTGGGTTTGCTAGAGTGGCTGTCGAAATAATAACTTGCGGTTTTGACCCATAGTACTCACATATCCTCTCTATCCTCCTTATCAAAAGTGAAACATTTGAGCCAAAAACTCCACGGTAGATATGGGCCTCGTCCAAAACTATAAACTTAAGATTTGAAAAGAAGTGCTGCCACTTGTAATGCCAGGAAAGAATATGGTGGATCTCATAAGGGTTTGAAACTATAATCCTGGATTCATTTCTTATTTTAGGCCTTATTGCTGAAGGGGTATCCCCATCATAGACATTAGGATTTACCCTAATCTCAGTCTCTAACTCAAGAGCCCTTAAGACCTTCAGCTGATCGTTTGACAATGCTTTTGCAGGATAGAGGTAGAGGGCAGTTGCATGCCTATCTTTTGATAGGGCTTCGAATATTGGGATGTTAAATGCGAGGGTCTTACCGGAGGCAGTTGGGGTTGTAATTATAATATTATTTCCTTTTCTTATTTCTTCTAAACTATCACGCTGATGCTTGTAAAGCCTAATATTTTTTCTCTCGAGATAATCACTGATGCTAATGGGCAGTTCTTCTTTGAGCTCCCCATATACAGGCCCTCTTTCCGGCAATGACTCAACATGGGCTATATTCCTATCAAAAGAGGGATCTTTCCTTAATTTAAGGAGTATGTTCTCAATCACTGGCTCCATTCCTCATAAAGTTTTGAAAATATCATTGTAAGTGTAATAAGATCCTGCCTATTGTGCTCAATTATCGGGATCACTGGGCCTATATTCCCAGTTCTTAGATAAGTTTCATAAAACTCAGGGACAAGGGCACTCGGCACATCATCATTCCTTTCAATTCCAAAAAGGTATTTTTCTAGCGTTACAAGCCTGCAATTTGGGTATTTATTCCTCCATGCCCTTCTAGAAAAATGGAGCATGTCAAAATGAGGTTTTTCGATATGGCTTCGCATGCCATAATAAGAAAGTCTTTCTCGAATATATGGGACATCAAAAGACTTGCCATTATAAGAAACTAAAACTGTATTTGGACCTATAAAAGAAGAGAACTCACTCAAAGCTGCAGGCTCTTGAGTTAAATCCTTTAAGAAATATTGATTTATCAAAAGATTTTCGCCATTAAATTTAGCGATGCCTATTAGTATTATTGGCCTATTGAATAATCCCAATGTTTCAATATCAAAGAAGAGGAAATCTTCCTTTTCATGAAAACCTGAGCAGCAGTACATAAGCTCATCTGATTGGGACAACCAGTAGGAAATTCGATCCATTATATTTTTGGAATTCATTGATTCAATTAAACTCAAGCAACTTTTGGCCTCTTTTGAAAAATACGGGTGGTAAACTAGGTCTTCTATTGTGTTATATCCTCTGCTTCTAAGATATTTTTTTTTCGTGTCCCCAATCCCATAGATTAATCTTAATTCTGATAAAATTTTTTCTTTTGCTTTTTCTCTTGAGAACTTCTTTAGATCTGAGTTGATATTCTGATTAATAGTGAATACGCTACCGTATCCACCATCAGATTCATGGCCCTCAATGACTTCAGATAGCTCCACATCTTGATATTTTTCCATCAGATTTTTCTTTAGATTCTGTGCATTGACATAATCATTATAATTAAGGCCAAAGGGCATCCCGTAGAAAAAGTCATTTTTTGTGTCTTCATTTTCTTCTACTAGCTCGTACTCTTTCACTGTGTCAATTTTCGATCTAAAACTTTTACCAATCCCACTAAAAGGTGACCTGTCAGAAACTTTTCCATTTTTCTCTTGCTCAGGTTTAAAATTAATGGACATACGCTCACAGGTTATAGAATTGACTAATAACTTTTAGTTACCGATTTCTATTTAAGAGTTATTATTATATTGTAGAATTAAATAAAATGAGTTAGAAATAAAAATAAAAATAAATATTTATTTAATTATTACATTTAGTTCAATTTCATCTACAGATCCGATAGCGGCATAGGCTGTTGCTTTTACTGTGTATGTTCCTGGTTGTACATTTGGAGAAGCGGTTATTGTTAAAATGTAAGTGCCTATGTTATGTGCAGTTATCTTTTGCAACTCTGGCTCTAAAGTGTAGGTTGCTCCTTCAGGCAATCCTTCAAATCTTACCCCAACATCTGTTTGAGTTAAAGATCCTCTGTTTTCTACTTGGACGAGTAAGGTCTGAGTTCCAGGTATGACTTCTAGTGTGGCTACAACTTTTCCATCAGATATAATATCGGTGCCTGTATCAAGTACTGCACCAACAGAACCATCTAGAGGGATTGGACCTCCAGGAATTGTCAATCGCTCAATATCCACACCAGGGTATAGTATAGACTCAGGTAGTGGTGTTTTGCAAGGTATTGTAACTACAACTTTTGCATAGTTAGATTCATCACACCCGTTTTCATTTTTAATTTTATAGTAAAATGTGTCCTCTCCACAGTAGTTACCCATTGGGCAGTAATAAATTTTGTTTCCAGATATTTCAGCAGTGCCATATTCAGGGACTGTTACGTCAACTATTGTTAAATTTGGAGAATCGATGTGGTCTGGATCTACGTCGTTTGCAAGGACATCAAAGATGGCGCATGTGTTTTCATTTGTTGTGTAAGAGTCATCGTTTGCGATTGGTGCAGTGTCACAAGGTGGTACACAGTTGACAGTTACCGTAGCTTTTACAATCTTTTCAACTGTCCTTGTCTTAGTATGACAAATCCACTCATTATGGCAGTTGTAATAATCCCAGCCACAGTTATGGCCCCATCTATCGCAGTCCCATCTTTTGTCACAGAAGCGTTCCCAACCACAATCTTGGTATTCTTCCGTCACTTCTATTTTAAAGTAGAAAGTATGCTCTCCACAGCAGTCTCTTGTTTCACATCCTTCGCATACCCATTCACAATCTCCACAGTGACAGCGGCAACTCGAACATTCCCAGTGACAGTCTGAACATTCTTCTACGTAGGGCATATATTGAATATAATCCGGACCTGTAACCTTCTTATAATCTAGCTCCCCACATATTTCAGAGGAACAATAGAACTTATCCTTAATATTTGCCCCTTCTGGTAGTCGAGAGTCATTCTCATACAACTTGTAGATTTCACCGCTATTAATGTTGTCTGTAATTTCATAGTCATAGCTTTGAATAACGTTTAAAGTTACTTTTACTGTCTTATATACTGTCCTTGTTTTCTCTTCGCATACTTCCTCATCACGACAGTTGTAATATTCCCAATATCCGTCAGTGCAGTGCCCATAACGCCATCTAGTACACACCCATGTTTTGTCGCATTTTCTCTCGGTATGGCATTCTGTGTATGTTTCCTGTGTTTTTACTTTGAAAAAGAAAGTAGCGGTGCCACAACAACTTCCAGGATCAAACTCTATATACCTATTTGTACCAGATCCTTTAACATCGGCATCCCCGCATGATTCACAGAAAGGATTATCATTTTCAATATAATACCCTGCGGGTAAACCTGGTATATCTCCCTTATAAATTTTAAATGTAGAGTCACTGTCAACAGTTCCAGTGACATAATAATCTGCTGTAGTTGGGCAACCGCCTCCAGTAGCCAATGCAAAACTTGAAAAAACAGTTGAAATTAACACTAATGATAACATTATTGAAATTAATTTTCTTTTTCCCATACCCCCTCCATATCTATATTTAAAAGTTCTATATAGACGCCTAAAATAAATTTTTAAAGTATAAAAAGTTTGCGGTTGTCGCAATCAACTTCGTCTAATGGCGTAGATTACTAATAAAAAAAGTCGTAATAAGAAAACTATATATTTTAAAGTATACAGAAAGTATTGACCTAAATGAAAAAGAATAACGAATATGAAAAGTATGGCTTTGACTGGCGAGGCATCCACAGAGACACAGGTACAATGTATGACAAAAAAGGCTTTGACAAAAATGGCATACATAATAAAACTAAACACAAGTATGACCTAGAAGGGTATAACAGGGAAGGATTTGATGTTTCTGGGTTTGACAGAGACGGATTTGATTTAGTAGGGTTTGACAAAGAAGGTTATGATAGAGGAGGCTACAATAGAAGGGGATTCAACCGAGAAGGCATCCACAAAGACACGAATAATAAGTTCAATCCCGAGGGCTACGATTCTTTTGGATACAACAAAGATGGATTTGACAAAAAAGGCATACATAGAGAAACAAAAACAAAATTCGATCCTGAAGGGTATAACTTAGAAGGATATGATGTGAGGGGATTTAATAGGAACGGCATACATCAGATAACTTGGGATGTCTTTGATCTTTTGGGCATGGACAAAGATGGAAACAAAATAGCGCCCCCTATAGAAGATCTATCAAGAATTGTTGGATCTAGACCTCCAAAGAAAAAGGAAATCAAAAAAGAGGCTTTATTAAAGCATAAGAAAAACAAAAAAATACCTAAAAGAAAAAAAGGTCAAGAAGTTATTGAAAATTTTATTTGAGTTTAAAAGACTTTTAAAACTTATCCACAATAGATATAAAGCATTCTGTTACTTTCCCTATCAAAGCAATATTATATGTTTACATAGATTTGTGTGAGAAGCAAGGTATTAGCGAGATTTGAGGAGAGATTTTTTGAGAGAGATTAGTGACGAAAAACTTACAAAATACTTTGAAATAGCAAAAAAAGCCTTTGATGACATCAAAATTAATCCCCCTAAAGGTTCCCATATGGAAAAAGTTGCAAATGACTACTTAGACATGGCAAAAAGGTACTATGAGGATGCAAAGTATTTCAAGGAAAAAGGGGACTACGTTACAGCTTTTGCCTCACTAAATTATCTCCACGGATACCTAGATGCAGGTGCAAGGCTTGGAGTATTTAAAGTTTCAACGAGCGAGTATTTCGCTTTTGAAGAGGAGACGAGGTGATTAATTGGATTACAAAGTAACACTTGAAGTTCCAATTATTGTGAGAGATATAAAAGATGGTGAAGATGCAATAAAAGTTGCAATGTCAACTGTTAATAAGAAACTAAAAGCAAGTAAACTAGAGTATGTTAAAGTTGAGATAGGTATGTCTCAGTGCCCAAAATGTGGCGATTATTTTGAAAGCTCATTTTTTGTTGGAGATGTTTCACTTGTTGGGATTTATCTAACGCTTGACATCTTCAACGCTGAAAATACTAAGCATGCAGAGAATATAGCAAAAGCTGTTGTAGGAAAAGCCCTAAAGGATGTTCCTTTCAAGACTTTTGAAATTAAAGAAAGGGTCGAAAAGGTTAGAAAGAAGCGTCGATGATGCCTGGATCGCCTATATCATAATAAGTTGATTCGCCTTCTTTTTTGTAAGGATGCCTTACTAATGTAGCCTTCCTTCTAACTTGCTCATCCTTTTCTAGCTTAACTATAAAA
>JABLXD010000052.1 GCA_013178285.1 Methanofastidiosum sp. | reverse complement strand
AAATCATTTATTATCAATTTTTTGACCTATTTCAGAACCAATATATTTAACTTTTCTGTCTTGATTGAATTTACAACTAACTAGGCTAATTGTCAGAAAGATAAGTATGCTATTCTGTAGTTTCGTCAAAATATTGCACCCAACGGCTGGGGGTGTGACCAGTTTGGGGGAGCGGGGCTTGGGATTTATCCCACGTTAAGAAGCTCCCTGCGAGCCAACCCGCTTGCCTAACTCATTCAGCCCAAATTGGTTACACCCCTTGTTGTGGGTAGTTTTTATTCACAAATTCTACTTAATAAATCATTCAATTGAACTAAATCATTTTTTTTACCTGAAAAAATCTTGGTATTATATTTTTTTGCTAAACCTGAAATTTCTAATTCATTTTTCCTCTGAAAATCAGTTAAAAAAATATCAGAAATTGGCAAACCAGTTGAAATTCTCATTATATCAATATGGTCGTTCGAGTTTTCATTTTTATTGAAAACACAAATTATTGCAAGAAGTGAAAAACGAATATCTAACGTAGGTATATTGTTAAATCCATTTTTATTAATCTCTATGATAAGTTTTTTTGTTTCTTTTTCGTTCATTCTATGTGAATATAATAGCTGGTGTATAATTAAATCTATCCAGCTTGGGATGTTTCCAGATTTTGTTTTTATGCTACTAATAAAGATTTTTTTATTTTGTATTAATTCATATAAACGAGTGCAAATTTTTTCTGCATTAAGTTCTTTTAATTTTTTTACAAGCAAATTTTTGGTTTCTTGTTTTGAATTATTTGAGCGACAAGAATTTCGAATGTTATTTAATAATTCTGTAGATTCATTTATTATGTTAATAAAGGTTTCATTTTTGTTTAGAAGTAACTTAATGTCTTGTTCTACAGTGAAAAAGGAATTGTCATTAAATTTTTCTAAATACGTATTTCGAGTTACATTATTTCCTCTTACTAGAGATATTAAAAGTTGAGAGGTTATAAATAGTTCGGGTTTAAAAATTAGGTTTTGAGATAATTTTAGAAACTCCTTGTGAAGGGAAATTGCTTTAATTGATTCTTTTTTTGATGATTCAATTAAGTGTTCTAATGATAAAGGGCAAGCAATTTTTCCTTTTTCAAAACCTTTTTTTAAATTATATTTAATGTCTTGCCAAATTGAATCCTCATTTGAGTCAAATAGATTACTTGTTGCAAATTGGTCTAGATAAATAAATTTCATCTAAGGGATTAATATAGTAACTAATAGTCTTTAAGTCATTTTTTACTTAAATCAATTTGCTTGTTTTGTAGTTTGAAATTTTGAAGAATAATTTTCCTTGAAAAACATTTCAACTGATTCTCTATCTTTGTGTTTACAAGAGAAAAGAATTATATTTTTTTCTTTGTCATCACTTTCATAACTAATGCTTAAAATCATTTCTGGCATATTCGATTTAACTTCTTTCTTCCCAATACCAGTCATCCCTCCAATTATAGCACCTACAGGTCCTAAGATTAAGCCTCCAATTACAGCTCTTCCTATAACTGATTTATCTTTCATTTCATAAAGCTGTTCTTTATCTTCTAAGTGTATGCTAATAATTTTTCCCTCTGTGATTCCAGTATTGTAAGTTTTGAAATTCTTCATCATTTCAATTTGCAATCCAAGTGTACGATAACTTAAATTAATTACTGCAATAACTTCTGTAAATAGTTTTCCGCCTAGTAATTTGTCAAATGGTTCAATTCCTGATATGTATGAAAGTTTGCCAACTAATCTTTTCGGCATCCAAAAATTTTCTTTACCAAGATTAGATTTTAGTTCGTTTTTGTCTAATAGTTTCATAATTAGAAGTTTTTTTTTAAAATTACCCACAACGGTGGGGGGTGTATAAAGTGCTGGTTTTTGAAACATCGTCTTCGTCCAAAAGTGTAAAGCTAGATTGAAATAAAGAAGTAACTTAATCCGCTAGAAACCAGCATTTTGTACACCCCGTGTTGGCAGTAGTTATTTATTATTTAATCTATGATCATATCCTGTATTCTTAGAATAGTATTCAAAATTTCCTCCATACTTTATGATGAAATCTTCTTTTATTACCAAAGTCCCTAAACCCGAAGATGTGCCCATACCTTCTTTTATCCAAAAAAGAAATTCGTCTCCAAAATCAATAAATAAATTTCTTTGAACCTCTTTCCAACTTTTTCTTGCATAACTCCACTGAAACACTCTTTGGTTGTTGTTTTGTAATCGAATACTATCTATCAACCAACCTTTGTAAGATTTATCTTTTGGCTCCCTAATTTTAAAATTATTTTTAAAGTGAAATCCGTTTATTAGCCAAATCATCCGCTCACCATAGAAATCTTCCCTTTCTCGAATTAATGGCTTTAATATTGGGGAGTTTTGTAATTCAATTACTACATTTTCATTAGTTAGGATGTCAGCAATATGAAATCTCTCATCTTTTTCTATTCTGATTTCAGCATTATCCTTCCCGAATGTCATTTTCCAATGTTTATGCCATAATGTTTCAGGTTCGTACCATGTGTCACAATTCTCATCCTTAAAATGAGACCAATGCCATACATTAACATCACCGCATTTTGAAAATAATTTTCCTTTACAAATTGGACATATACCTTGTGTACTCGGTTTTGCTTCAATTTTTTCATTTTCAACTATCGCCCAAATCATAACTTTATAATCAGCAAATGTTCTATTAGATACAAATCAGTTATCAGTTTTGCTATAATAAACTTATTGTCTTTTTTTGTTTTTCAATAATTACTGCCAACGGTGGGGGGTGTAAAAAGTGCTGGTTTTTGAAACATCGTCTTCGTCCAAAAGTGTGATGTTAGATTGGAACCAAAAAGTAACTTAATCCGCTAGAAACCAGCATTTTGTACACCCCGTGTTAGCAACCGTTTTTAATTTCGTGATTTGAAATTAAATTCTTTTCTGAGAATCTCAACTTCTTCCTTTTTTAATACTCCAATTTCAATAAGTTTATTTTGTCGGTTTATATTTTTAATTACTGAACCAAAATAGCTTTTTGAGTTAATTAGAATACAAAATCTATAAGTCCCATTTTCAAGTTCTTCAAACACTTCATTATTCAACTTAATGCTTGTGTTATAAGATGTCATTCCTTTTGCTTCTGCATATTTCCCAACAATTCCACCAACCTCATTTAGTCCTTTTGAACTTACAATCACAGAATCTATATCTTTTTTTGATAGTATCAACTCCTTATTAGCCTTCAATGCATATACTCCTTTATAACCGATTATTGATTCTTCTTCAAATTGCCAATACATATCTTTTGGGAATAATTCCTTCACTTTATTTACAAGGTCTAAAAACTTTGTTGTGTCATCAGTAAAACCAACCAAGGCTGAAGAGTCAATAAAAATATTCCCATTTTTGTTTAATGAGGTGAAAGGATTAAAAACTTGATATAATGGATAATCTTCTATGGATTTACTTTGAGAAGAGAATTCTTCTGCCTGTTTTTTATTCAGAACATCCAATAATTCTATTCCAGAAGAAGAATTTGCAATAGAATCAAGATGTTTTTTTCTAATAAGTTGATTTGCCTGATCAATAATTGTGAAAATCTCAGTATTATCATAAGATACATTCAAAAAAAGTTTAATGTCAGAATTCTTTTTGTCACTCACAGAACAGCTAAAGAATAAAGCGCAAAATAAAATGTAAACAAGTTTTTTCATTTTCCAGATAAATTAAAAATGTATTTTTTTTTCAAAATGGTTGCTAACGGCTGGGGGTTGATAAAGTGCAGGCGGTTGGAACATCGTCATCGTCCCACGATGAGAAAGCTGGATTGAAACGGTAAAGTTTCCTAATCCGCTGATAGCCTGCATTTTATTAAACCCTTGTTAGCCACAGTTTTTTATTTTTTTAGTAATTCAATATCAACACCTGATATCAAATTTAGAACATTTATTATCCAGATATCATTATTTTCAAGTTTAATAAAGAATCTGTCGCCTTTTTCTATTACGATAGTATTATTTTTAAAATCCCCTTTGATATCTTTGTCTAGTCCTAAAATACCTTTAAATTCTAGTTTTTTTCTATAACTATCAGCTGTGATAAAAACTTGGCCGTTGAATATAGATTTTGGTGTGAGATACGAAATGCTAATTTTTTGAACTAGTTCTAAATCAGGTGCCTGAGACAGCAAGTATATTCGTTCCTTATTTAGTGTTACAATTGAGTCCATTGCATTATTTAGCGATTTCATCAAAGACTCATTATCCTGTTTAAGAATCTTGTTTTCATCAGTTAGGTCAATTTTTTTTTGGTCAAAACGATTTTCACCTATATATTTTCCAAAAAGGAACGAACCACCAACAATAACTAACAGAATTGTTACAATTCCAATAATTTCATTTCTTGTAAAAGCACTATTTCTAATCTTTTTATTTGAGATGTTTTTTTTACTTTTAATTATACCAATTACACTTATCAATTCAGTATATCCTTGATTTGAATGAAAAGTCCTGCCTGATAAATACCCTGCTTCGAAATAGTTGTTGTATTTTGATTTTAGTTTACTCCCTGCAACTGGAACTTCAATATTTTTAATTCCAGTTGCATCTACATAATATTCTTGTACTCTACCATACAGTTCAGATATTTTCGTATGTAACTCTTTTTGCTTGTCTGTACTTTCAAACTTTATAGCATTATATTCATTGACTATGATTTTCAATTCATTCAAGATGTCAATTATTTCCTTTTTAGTCATAATATTAAAAATTTGAGAGATTATAAAATGTGGTTTACCGAAGTTCGTATTGTCACTACAAGTTTTTTTAAAGAGAGCAACAATTTGTCAATGGGTTTTTAATAATTAGTTTTAAAATAGTATTGATTTGAGTAAAATTAAATAAAATGAGATACTTGCTTAAAATATATTCACTTAAAAACCTGACTATATCTAATCGAATGTGCTGGACCTTTCAGAGTTATCATTGTCAACACAAATATTAAATCCTTTGTTTGTTAAAGTTACTTTAAAACTTTTATTCTTTGTCAAAAGAAATTCGTAAATTATTGATAACCTAACTTTCCCAAAATAATCGGTAATTATGCCAAATCATTATTCAAGAGTTCTCTATAATAAATTTTTAAAACTATTGGATACCTTGGGTGTTAAGATTGCCAATTGTGTATGCAAAAGTTCTATACTCTTTTTCAAATTTTTTAGAGGAATCGTAATTTACTTTTAATTGAATTTTAAGATTATATATGTCAAGACTTGTGTTTTTTGATTTTATTGAACCAATTTTTAATATATCAAGCGATTTTATGGATTTATTAACTTTTTCATCGCTAAACATTATAGTTTTTTGTTCCTTATTAAAGTCTTTAAATATTGATAATTTCAAAAAGTCACTTTGACTTATTTCCATTAAATTTTCAATTGTATTAATTTGTATATCAAACCACCTTAAAGTATTTTCATCTATTAGCAACCTATTAAGTGAGTCTTTTGCTAGTATCCTTGCATTATTTATAATCCCAGTACCAAAGAAATTGTGGTCATAAGAATAGATTTTATCAAATGTAATACAATATCTTAATTCTATTCTATTAATTATATTATAGAGATTTTATTTAATTTTGATATGTAGCTACCTGAATTAAATCTCCTTACGTTTAATTCAAAATTTGCAGCAAAAATTATTGATTGTATTGGGTTGTCAAATATTTGAAATCCCCCATCACCTGTACTTATAAAGTTTTGCTTAAATTCTGCTTCTGTCTTAGCATAAGAATTAAAGAAAAATAATTCTCCTTTTATGCATAAATTAACGGTTAGACTGTAAATTGAATTAAATAATACAGGTATATATACTTGAGCACACTCAGGATATTCACTATATTTATATATGTCAATTCCCAATACAGATTTATTCTCAACAAAACTTAAATGATAATTTATTTTATCGTTATCATCTAGAATTTTATTTTTTAATTTTGGTTCAGGATTAAAGATTTTCATTGAATTCTGGTTTTTTAGTTAAAATTGTGGCTAACGGCTGGGGGTTGATAAAGTGCAGGCGATTGGAACATCGTCATCGTCCCACGATGAGTAAGCTGGATTGAAACGGTAAAGTTTTTTAATCCGCTGATAGCCTGCATTTTATTAAACCCTTGTTAGCATTTGTTTGTTTTAGCATACTTTATAATCATAATCCAATTCTTTAAAGATTATTTCAAGTATTTTCACTATCAATCGAAGTTCTTTTACATTCTGATAAAATTCTCTATAACTGTTTGGACAGTCATAACTAAAATGTCTCTTTTTTTCACCTGAAAATAATTCAAAATAATATTCAACATCGTCACTAATTATCTTTATTGCATAGGTCGTGTCTTTTCCAGAAACATACATTTCTCCTTTCCAGTTCATCTGAATATCTTCCATATCTGGCAATTCCAAAATTTGAAGCCTTACTAAATTATCCCAAACTTCTATCCAGTCTTTAGGTAAATTAACTTTCGAGTAATTTACTTTGTAATTTTCATTTTCAAATAAGTCAACTAACTGTGAAGTCACTTTCTCAGCTATCCATAAAGTATCATTTTGTAATGTGATTCTCAATAAATCTGGAGATTTATACATTGAATTTATCCAGATTCTTAATTCGAATTGAAATTCCCCTTTATCAACAAGTTTAATTATTTCAGGGTGAAAATGCTCGTATTTTGAAATATATTTCTCTTCGTTTTTAAAATCAAATTGAGCATTAACTTTCAAAATAAAAGTCAATAATATCAAAAGTAGTGTCGTTTTCTTCATACAAATATATGCTAACGGTGGGGGGTGTATAAAGTGCTGGATTTTGAAACATCGTCATCGTCCAAAAGTGTAAAGCCGGATTGAAACGAAAAGCAGCCTAATCCGCTAGAAACCAGCATTTTGTACACCCCGTGTTACCAGCCGTTATTTTGTTAATAATCAGTATATTCTATTAATTTACAATCGGTACTATTAAATTCAGTATCTCCAGAAACTATCTTGCAAGTGGTCAAAATTCTTCCCCTTAAATCCAGATTTATTATGTTTCTTTGTTCAAATTGGAATGTATTATTGATTGATAAATAATTTACAATCTGCTTATCTTTATATTTAATAATCTTAACTTCATGTGGGACAGTGTCTGTGTCTCGATAATATTTTTTCTTCAATAAATTTTCACTAAGATACTCATATTCAATTGTCTCAAAAAGCTTTCCGTTAGAATTTGTAATCTCTCTACAAGGTTTTTTCTTTTTATAAATAATCTCATGTTTGGTTTTCTCCATCTTTGTACTGATATGACTTTGATTTCCATCATATCCATATATTGTTGTTAATACAGATGTGTCTGAACGATGAAAAGTATCAAAATTTGGAGGGCTATATGATTGCTTTAAAGTATATGTAGAATCTCTTTCAATCTGTGTGTTTTTATTAAAATAGTAAAACCATTCATAGGTCTCTAAACTATACTTGTTTACTTTAGTCTGTATTATAATAATTGAATCTGAAAAGTACTGAATATTTTTTTCAATCCGACTTGATGGAGTTATCTCGGTCTTTAAAACCAGCAAACCCTTTTCATTATATTTATAATTTGTCCGTAATGATTCTGTCCTATATTCAAGTAAGTCATGATATTTGTTGAAAATAAAAGTATCAACTTTGTATAAATTGTTATTTCTAAATTGTTGAACAATTTCCATTGAATCAATCTTATTCAGCCTTTGCGTTATAAACAACTCATTATTAATAATTAACGAATCATATTCAAGTCCGCCATTTTTTGTGTAAACCGTTAAACGTTTAAAGTTTTTGTTTTCAAATAAAGTATCATTTGAGTTAAATTCTAATCTCCTTTTTGTGCCTTTAAAAAACAAATCAAAATTTGATTTATAATATTCATTCCCATTTTTAATATTATCAATCAATTCAGCCTTGGTATAAGATTTATATAGATTTACAGAATTCAATTGCCCAAAAGTCAAAAATGAGTAAATTATCAATATTATTATCAGTGTCAATTTCATGTTAGCGCGTTTTTTTATAATGGCTGGTAACGGTGGGGGGTGTAAAAAGTGCTGGATTTTGGAACGTTGTCGTCATCCAGACACGTGAAGCTGGATTGAAATAGAAAGTGACCTAATCCGCTAGGAACCAGCATTTTGTACACCCCGTGTTGTGCCGCGTTTTTCATTCTATAATTCTAAAAAATGAAGGAAATCTTTTTGAATATAAAACTTCAACTTCGGCTCCTTTAAGTCTATTAATTATCATTGTTCCATTAGTAAACTTTGGATTAATATAATTGTCAAAATGCTGATTATCCTTTTTCGCATATTTTGTAATCAATCCATATGTTTTTAGTTCCTTTTCCACGATAAAATTAACTGTATAAAATTCCTGACGACCGATTCTAACAATCTCTATTCGCTTTATTCCTTTTATACTTCCAACTGTTTTAATAGTATTATTAGATAAATAAAATTCCCGCAATTTATAATTCAGATTTTCACCAATTTTTTCAAATCCAAGTATTGATATAAAAAGTAAAATAAGAATTATAATCTGCTTCACATTCCTAGTTACCCATTTCAAGGGAGATGATTTAAATTCTTGCTTTTGAAATCCTTTAATATATTCAAAAGGTAAG
>JABLXD010000051.1 GCA_013178285.1 Methanofastidiosum sp. | reverse complement strand
TACTATGCTCCACTTATTATAAAAGTTTTTAGGTTTTTATTTCAGAAAATGATGTGTTTAAACGAGAATAGAAATATTTTATTGTCATTTCATGATTTTTGAAATCCCCCAAGTTTTGGACAGAGCCTTTTTATTTTAGAGGATAAAAGAAGATTTTCAATTTCAGATTAAATAACACTTCTTATAATAATTATTTCGTAGGGTTTTAGGTTTTTACATTTCAGCAAGCAACTTTAATTGCTTTTAATCTAATTTTAGTTGGGATATGTTAGGGTGCTAAAGGTAAACTAACTTATGTGATTTTTGCTGCTGATTTGTATTTATAAGATTTTATTTTTTTAATTCCCTGCATTTTTGAAGAATTTGTTAAAGTTTCAAATTTTGGCTCTTATGGACTATAAATCGTCCTATGTATCTTATAATTTACTTATTTTAGTTACTAATAGTTTATAATTTTTTTAAAAAGTTTTCACAGTGTAGAATGCTAATAGGTAATTTAGTTGGCCTAAAATTATATCTTTTAGTGTATTTTTCTTTGGTTTGATTAATGGTACGATTTTTAGTCCATTAAACGATCCTATAGTTTTCAAAGCTTAAAATATCTTATCTGCAAGCATTAAGTCCTTTTTTATTTTTCCTCTTCATATTAGGACTTTCGATTTAAAGATAAATTACTGTCTTGAACTGTTCCAGGGTGGAATTACAAGTTAACGGTGAAAAATATCGCATGTCTATGGCTAATGTTAATTTAGCTTAAAATATTTTTATTTTGAACTATAAAAGCCGATTTCATAGCCATTTCTCCTAACTTCTATCATCATAAATCTTTGTCAATTGAAATTCAAATAATATCAGTTTAATTAATGATTATCTGTTATTTCATCTTTTATTTTTTTTAATTCTTTATTTAGTCTTTAATAGAAACTTAAATACTTTAACTCTCCCAAAGCGAAAAAATCTCTGAAATCTCTAGATTATTTAAAGTTATGCTGACCCTATGTTTTCGCTATTATCATGTTATTTAGCTCATTTAAATTCATATTTAATATTAGATTAATAAAATATGGTTATTAATCTATTTTTGTAGCATATAACACCTTATTAATAATTTTAATTTATTTAGACTTAATCCCTGCCGAGTTTCTCTAGAGTTGATATCAATAAATATATACGTCCAACAAGTTTACATTTAGGGTTTTTTATATCGTGAACTAATGGTATTTTCTTTTTATGCCAAAAATACTATTTAAAAGCAATTTTTTAAGTTTTTCGATATAAAAACCCTTTAAAATTAATATAACACGACTTAACAATGTAATTTTAAAATCAACTATAATAAATACAAATTTAAGCAAAAAAATCAGTTAAAATTGCCCAGATTTTCACATTAAAACCAACATCCTATAAATATTTATTATTGTTAAATATCAGACATATTTTAGGTGTGGTTTGATGGACCGATGGTTATGGGTTTCTAAAGATGTTATTTGTTGGAAAAAACTTTCTGAAATGGATGCAGATGATGAATTAGAATTATGCACTAATAAAGCCTTTAAAAAGAAAGATAAAATTATTGTCTATCGCTCAGGCAATCATCGCGATCTAGCATACATCCTTGAAGTAAAAAAAGATTCCAAAAGCCTTTATGGCAAGTATAAAACGATTTTGACTGATAAAGTTGAAATTAAGAATCCCATCACCCTGTCTGATTTAAGAAAGAGTCCTGAAATAAAAAAATGGAAGACAAAGTTTCTAAAAGAATTCCATAAAATTCCTTTTACTCAGTGGAACATTATCATTGAATTAATCTCTGAAAATAATCCCGGTTTGTTTAAAAAACATAAGCCAAAATGTTGTTCTGGGCCTGATCCAGATGGTTATCCCCTAAATTATAAGGAGCCTTTTTTTAAATTAATTGATAAGATTCGGGAATATAAGAATAAAGAATCTTTCAATGAAGAAACCACTAAACAATTGATTATCATCCCTATACTTCAAAAAATGGGTTGGAATACCTATGATGTTTGTGAAGTTCACCCTGAACATGGAGTGCATCATAGAACTAGAAGGGTGGACTACATTTTAAACGACCATAAATCTAGACAAGTTTGTATAGAAGCTAAAAGAGTGGGTGAGACAGATTTCAACTTCCATGAAGGACAACTCTTGGAGTATTGTGCCTATAAACATGTTGATATTGGAATATTAACCAATGGCCTGATTTGGAGATTTTACAGAATAAATTACCACTCAAAAGATTTAGAAGCCATTAAAAATGTATCTCAAGTAGAATTAAATCTTGAAACAACTAATAAGAAGAAAATTATGGATACTTTTATTCAATATCTATGGAAGGGAAATGTCACTGATAAAAAAAGGGACAAGATAGATATTCCTTCTTTGGATACAATTTTAGATAATATCAATTCCATGACTGCTGCGGACAGTAACAAGTTCAATGAAGAGGCTATGAAACAGGGTATTGTAATTCCATTGCTAAATAATTTAGGTTGGGATACTTTAGATCCGTCCATGATTGTTTTTGAAAAATCTATCAAAGTGGGTAAGAAGAAAAAGAAAGAAAAAATTGATTTTATTTTAGGTAAATATCCCAATGAACTTGTGGTTGAAGTTAAAGGTATTGGAGACGATTTATTAGATATTAAAACTCTTAACAACCATGAAGAACATTTTTTAGATTATATGGATGCGGGTAAACACAATTATGGTATATTAACCAATGGTAAAGTATGGAAGTTTTATCTCAATAATGAAGGATTCTGGAAAATTGGAAAAATAGTAATAGATAAAAATGTAAATAAAGATGATTTTGCTACTTTGATCTCAAAAGAGAATGTTGCAAATGGTATGATTTTACCTTATTTCGAAGAATTACTTTAAAATTATTGATCAATTGGATTTAAGGTTTTTAAATTTCAGAGAGTTGATTGATTCATCAAAATTTCAGTATTATTATATTTTTAAATTTTAATTGAAGAAAGATGGAGAATATAGTAATATGCCTTTACCCTTTCTTAATTTGTTTACTTTTTTAACCAAGAACATCATTAATAACATAAAAAAAATTTATTTTCATTAGATAGTTCCAATATTTCCGATCATCTATAATGAGACATTAGCATAAAACTTTCATAAAATCACTCATTTTAAACTAATTTGGATTGTCTAGAACTTCTGATTTCTACAAACTTTGGCGGGATATTATTAGGTTTATTTGGATCATAAACAGATCTTTGCATAGGTCTGATCCTCAATTCTCCCTTTTCTGCCAATTCAATTCTCTTATTAGCGATTTCAACATATTCGGGTATTATCTCAGCTCCGATCGATTTTCTTCGATTGATTAATGCGGCAATAGCAGTGGTGCCCACGCCCATATAGGGATCAAAGACCCAATCTCCTTCATTTGTCATAGATAATACCAGCCTTTCTATTAATTCAACTGGAAATTGGCAAGGATGTTCAGTTTTCTCCACATGTTGAGCCTTAACATTGGGTATTTCCCATATATCACTCGGGTTTTTACCTTTAGGATTTCCTGAGAGTTTTCCTTTATTAGGGCCTTTAAAGTGTTTTTTATGAGGATATTTTTGCGGTATTCTGATTGGATCTAAATTAAAAATGTATTCATCACTTTTTGTAAACCACAATATTACTTCATAACGCCCAGAGAACCTTTTAGAAGCATGAAGACCATGACCAAAATGCCATACTATTCGATTACGCAATTTTAAACCTAAAGAAGTAAATATTGGATATAATATTATATCTAAAGGAATAATTTCTCCTTTGTTAACATAATTTCCTACTTGCCAGCAAATACTGCCATTGTCATCTAAAACTCTGACACATTCTTTTATCACTTCAGTCTGTTGATTAAGGTAATCTTTAGTAGCGATTTTTTTTTCATATGATTTTCCAACATTGTAAGGTGGAGATGTAACAATTAATTTCACAAACTTGTCTGGAATTTGAGATAATAATTCAAGGCAATCTCCTTTGTAGATAATAGATTCTGCTTCTTTGTTAAACTTAGAATCTTTAATAACCTTTGTCATTCCAACCACTATTTAATATAGTATTATTTATATTAACAATTTCCATCCAAATATTGCATATTCCTTTTGTCTTTGCATGTATTTTAAAATTAATGGTAAATAATTTATTATAGTTTAATAGTACTCAATATTATGATTAAAACTCATTATTAGTTAATATGAGCGTTTTAAAAAGTATGAATCGACTACATTCATAAGAGGATTAGAATATGGATATAAAAGATTTGGAAATTAAAACTGCTTATGATTCATCTACTGACGATATTTTAAATGACTTTTATATTCCTTTACTAAATAATTCTATTGAATATCAGAGATTTGTAGTTTTTTTTCATCTAGAATTCTATCCGTTGCAGCTGAAGGATTTTCAAAATTTATTAATAACTGCGGGAGTATGGAATTAATATGTGGTACTAAATTAATAGGAAAAGATTTAAAAATTATTAAAAAAGCTCATCAAAATCCCGAAAAAGTAATTGAAGATTTTTATCGGGACAAAAAACTGACTTTGCTAGAAAGATTTGTTAATGATAACCTTAATGCTTTATGATGGATGATTGCAAGTGGCAAACTAAAAATTAAAATTGCGAGGGTTTTATACGATTTTGGCACTCCTGTTGATGAAAAAATGGAATAATACATCAAATAATTGGGATTTTTACCGATGAAAAAGGAAATTGTCTGTCTTTCAGAGGCTCAAACAATGAAACGGTTTCTTGTTGGAAATCAAATATTGAAGAATTTAAGGTATTTAGAAGTTGGCAAAACTCTGAAAAAACTTATCTTAATTCAGATTTAAAAAAATTTGATGACATTTGGAGTGGAGAAGTCAATGGGATTCAAATAATTGAGTCCCCTCAGCAATTCATGAAAAATCTATTAAAATAGTACCAAATTGGAAATGGGAAAAAAACAACAATTTTAAAAATTAACTAAAATAAAAAAGATTGTTCTATGGGACTATCAAAAAGAAGCCATTAGTTTATCAGTTCAAAATTGATTAAAATCCATACAATTTGGAGGAGAGCAGAGATGAGTTTAACAGAAGCCATTAAAAACCTTGCCTCAGTTGATATATTTAAAGAAACCCCCATTGAAAGAAATTTCGTTGGAAGACCTTTTTATGTCGATTATGATACAACTATGGTCTTAGTAGCTGATTATTGGAAAAATAAAGTTGGTGGCATCCCTCAAGGCTCTCTTCTTTTAGCTTTTTATGATAATGTTGATAACATTTCAGAAGCATTGCTCCTTAGGGCACTAAAACCTACTAGGCTTCCGACTGATAACGAAATTGTAAGTTCCATGGTGGAATATTATAAAGATAACCTCAAAACAGCTGGCACCGACAACCAACTTGATGACTTTACTCGTTATGAATTCAGTTTTTCCGGTCTAGAATGCCGTGTTTTAGGTACATTCTATAAAGATGATCAAGGAAGGTGCGTATTTGGAGCAGATGTCGAGAATTTCTACAGTGCTCATAATTATAATGTTTACAAGCCACGCGGTAAAGTTTTAGAATATATTGTTAACTTAAGAGATGATGACACTGTTGTGGGTGATTCCAATGATTTTAAGATTGGAAATGTCAGATACAGTTCAAGTAGACGTTTTCAAGAAAAAGAGGAAAAAGTTCCAGTCTATATTAATCCCAAAGATTTTTTGGGTAAGAGAACTGCTTTTTTTGGTATGACCCGAACTGGAAAATCTAATACTATAAAAAAAATCATTGAGGCTACTGTAGAAATTAGTGAAAAAGCACCTTACACTCTTGGAGATATTAGCAGCACTAATGAAAATATCGATCCCTTCAATGTTGATGGAACTCCTGTTTATCCTGTAGGTCAAATTATTTTTGACATAAATGGAGAATATGCTAATGCCAACCTCCAAGATGAAGGTACAGCTATATTTGAACTTTATAAAGATAATGTTATCAGATATAGTGTACTTGAAAAAGAAGGGTTCAAGGTAATGAAAGTAAATTTTTATAAAGATGTTAGCTCTGGTTTTGAATTAGTTAAATTGGCTTTAGAAAATGAAAATAGTGACTATGTGAACAGCTTCTGTGCTGTGGAACTCACCAAACCAGAAGATACTCAAGATTATTCTGCTAAAACTAGATATGAAAGACAAAAAGCAGCTTATCTA
Source organism: Methanofastidiosum sp. (assembly GCA_013178285.1). NCBI lineage: Archaea > Methanobacteriati > Methanobacteriota > Candidatus Methanofastidiosia > Candidatus Methanofastidiosales > Candidatus Methanofastidiosaceae > Candidatus Methanofastidiosum > Methanofastidiosum sp. The sequence goes on along the minus strand of JABLXD010000051.1, from coordinate 2,462 downwards.
TGTTGCTTAAAAGCTGCAGGACTTAAACCTCCCAAAGGTTTCAAAGTCAAATTTGAAGGTAATGCTGAGTTAAACAAGCTAGTTAAATCAGATGGTTCCATTAACCCTAAAAAAGGCATAAGTTTAGATCAGGCCACAGAATGGTTTAGGACTGTGTGGAGCCACTACAGAGATGAATTTTTCATTAAATACAAGCAGGATAAAGGCCGGGAATGGGCTGATGAAGATCTTAAAGCAATACTAGTATTTCTAACAGGAAGAAGAGAAGGTGCAAAAAATACTAATCTATCCGGATACAAAAAGCTAGCAAAAATCAGAGAACAACACACACCTACACAAGATGAACCATTCCAAAAGGACATTATTAACTCATTAAGTGAAGGTAAGATAGTAATAGTGGACTTATCTCAAGGAAATCCAGAAATACAAAATATGTACTCAGAAATGATCTGTACGCATATTTTTCAGAAATCTTTAGACAGATTCATAAAAAATGAACCTAATAATTTTGTTCAATTATACTTTGAAGAAGCTCACAACCTCTTTCCAAAAAAAGAAAGTAAGGATCTAAGTCAAACCTACAATCGGATTGCCAAAGAAGGTGCAAAATTGAATCTTGGCTTAATCTATGCTACCCAAGAAGTCAGTTCCATTAGTGCCAATATACTTAAAAACACTCAAAATTGGTTCATTTCTCATCTTAACAATGTAGAAGAAATACATGAACTGAGAAAATACTATGATTTTGCTGATTTTACTGATAGTCTCGTGAAGTTCAGTGCAAGTATGGATAAAGGATTTGTTAGGATGAAAACTTACTCAAATCCTTTCGTAGTTCCAGTTCAAATCGATAAATTTACAGTAAACGAGGATGAATAACATGGCCTATTCAAGTAGAGGGCTAAAACCCTTTGAACGAGCTAGTAAAGCATCTCATGGTCATATAATTAAAAATCAGTATCTTCAAGATTTTCTTTCAAATTGCGAAATGCCAAAAACCATGGAAGACTTAAAAGATTTTAATTTTGATTTCCAAGAAGTTCTAGATATTGATATTAATCCAATTAAACATATTATTGCAATTGACGGTGGATCCACCCAAGTAACTGTTCGAGAAAGATTTCCTTCAACTATTATAACATTCTATCAATTTGGGGCCTTAATTTTTAATATTAATGATCTTGATGAAATCTCTGAATCCCCATTTGTCAATCCAGATGATATCTCAAAACTAAAAGAGATCAAAAGGTTTGAATTTGTCCTACCAACCAAAAATATAAGGCTAAAAAACGAAACTATGATTTCTTCAGTGCGTAAATCTATTTACGAGTTTTTCATGCGCCCATTAGATGATGAAAACACATTGATGGATACATTTAGTTGGTTCATATACGAAGAATATGGGAAAAAAAGAGAATCTTGGCCACTTTCTAAATGCCCTGGTTGTGGTTTAAGCAACTTGGAACTTAAAAAACGAGAAATGACAAAAGCTTACACTTTTAGGTGCCCACAATGTGATATGCTTTTATATCTAACAGATGTTTTTGGAATTCAAAATTCAGTGGATGAGGAATTGGGTGTAGGTGAGACAGCAGCTATTATATTACTACTTGAACAAATGATTCTTGTTTATATACTTCACACAATCCTTAAAACGAGCCCGAAATTGCTGAAAGAGACGTTATTCATCAAAGATGGACCTTTGGCTTTCTATGGGAACTCTTCAAGGATGTATAAACCAATGAGGAATCTTGTAAATTATTTATTCGATAAACATGACTTATACTTGATTGGTTTAGAGAAAAGTGGTGCTTTTGTAGAGCATGGGCTTGAAATATCCGACTTAATACCACCTAGATCAACATTACTTTTGGATGATGATTACATCTATAAGTTTATTATACCTAGTAAGGATAATCGTCAGTATCCATATGGTTTTAGGACATATTACAGTGGTAAACTAATTTTCAAAACTAAAGAAGGAAATATTTATGTTGCTACTTTGCCCAATAGAGAACCTACTCCCCATCCAACTAAGAAAGACTTCAAGAATCTAGATATCATCCTACTAAATATAGAGAAATTGAAATGTAACATGTACGAAAACGCTCTTTTCCCTATTGCATTGGTTAACAAGTTAGTATCTCTTTCAGATCATCCTAGTTCCAAAATTTTAAAGAAATTTGCGTCTGATAAAATGAAAAATCATAATTCTATTCACTCTGATTGAATAAATCTTTAAATATATGGACTTTCAGGATTTAAAATGTTACTATTATATCAAAAAGATTTTCATACGGTTAATATATAGTATTATTTATTGAATTTTTATTTAATAGGGTGTTAGATTTAATGTGAAAATCTGGGCAATTTTAACTGATTGTTTTGCTTAAATTTGTGTGTATTATAGTTGGTTTATAAAAGTACATTTCCAAATCTTTTTATATTAATTTTAAAGGGTT
>JABLXD010000050.1 GCA_013178285.1 Methanofastidiosum sp. | reverse complement strand
CAGCGTAGAATTTTATAACTCAACGATAGACGAGAATGAAAAAATAGAATTTGAAATTATAGATTATGATAGAATAGAAACAAGAACGAAAAATAGCACTTGGTTAATAGCAATTACGATTGCAAGAATTTTAGCAAATATTATACTGATAGCAATTTTTAAAAAAAGAAAATAAGCACTACACACAACAAGGGTTTAATAAAATGCAGGCTATCAGCGGATTAGGCAACTTTACCGTTTCAATCCAGCTTTCTCATCGTGGGACGATGACGATGTTCCAACCGCCTGCACTTTATCAACCCACAGCCGTTACAGGCAAGCTTGATTGAAAAAATTGGACTTCAATCTGAAGATTTTGTATCTTTGAAAAAAAAATACGATGCAACAATTATTAGAAAAACGAAAGAAAGAATTGATTGCTATTTGTCAAGCACTTAGCATTAAGAGCATCTATGCCTTCGGCTCTGTTGTATCAGATAGATTTCGAGATGATAGTGATATCGATTTTCTTATCTCATTTTCAGACAATTTAACTGTTGATGAATATACAAAGAATTATTTCACACTTCATTATAAACTTAGAGAACTATTTAATAGAGAAATTGACATCGTAACTGAAAGAACACTTTCAAATCCCTATTTTATTGAAAGCATTAATGAATCAAAACAACTGATTTATGAAGCGTGAAGTAAAGAAATACCTTTTTGATATTAAAACATCCATAGATTCCATATTTGACTTTCTCGGGGAGAAAAGAGATTTCTATGAATATCAGAACAATAAATTGCTTAGAAGAGGTATTGAAAGAGAAATTGAGATTATCGGCGAGGCAATGAATCGAATAATGAAAATTGCACCCGAAATTCAAATTGAAAATGCTAGACAAATAGTTGATACAAGAAATTGGGTTATTCACGGATATGACAAAGTGGATGATGTTGTTATATGGGGGATAGTTTCAATTCACTTACCAAAACTTAGGATAGAAATAGAAGAATATTTATCGAAAGAATAAAAAGCCAGCCTGTAACAAGGGTTTAATAAAATGCAGGCTATCAGCGGATTAGGAAACTTTACCGTTTCAATCCAGCGTCGTCTCGTGGGACGATGACGATGTTCCAACCGCCTGCACTTTATCAACCCCCAGCCGTTAGCATTAATTATTTAATTTTGAAAAAATGAACTTTAAAATTGTATTGTTAATTATACTATCTCTATTCACATCAAATATTCTCGCACAAAACCTTGCTGATAGTTTATATGAAGTAGCTTGGGACAAGTTTAATGAAGATAAATATAAAGAAGCTGCATTATTATTTGAAGCAAGTATTGACGCTGGCAAAGATTGGTCAGGAACTCATCTAAATGCTGCATCATCTTGGGCATATGCAGATAATAATGAAAAAACTTTTGAGCATTTATTTAAAATGGTTAATAGTGGATATTTAGATAAGGAATTTGTATTAGTATGGTTTTCGGAATTCTATAAGTATCATGACTTAGAAGAGTGGAAAAAACTCATAGACTTATTTGATTTAAAAAGAAATGAATTTTATCAATATGCAGGTAAACAAGAATTTCAGAAGCTTGAAAAAAAAAGAATGCATTCGGACTTTGATAGTTTAATTAATAACTTAGTTGAAATTAGTCCTCATTTAAAAATACGAGAAAGTGTCTGTAACATAAATTACCAAACTCTTTTTCAGAATTTAAAGGAAGAGCTTGAAAAATGCAATTCTGTTGATACATTTGCTCTAATTCTATACAGAACCTTAATTAGTTGTCAAGATGGACATACAAGTCTTACGTCGTTAAATCCATTTGAACATTTGAGTAATGGAGAAAGTTTAGAGTTTTGTGCATCAATAGCTAAGTATGAATTACTTTTTAATTCGGTTATCGTTACATCAAATAATTTACCAAAATTAGTTTATCACAAAGGAAGATATTATGTTAGTGAAGATTATAAATATAAAGAATTTAACATACCTGAAAAAACTGAATTAATAAAAGTAAACCATTTATTTCCAAACATTTATATTCGAAATAATATTGATAAAAAACGTTCTTTATCGTGGGATTTTGAAAATGATTATTTTTATTCGGAAACATTTTTACAACAAAATATAGCATCAGATACAATTGTCGAATTAACTTTTAATGTAAAAGATGAAATAATAACAATTCCTGTAAAATTAAATATTGGTTTTTCGCCAAAAAAAATTACTACAGTGGAAAGTGGATTTGTTTGGTATTGGGCTGAAAAGCAAATTCTATACATTAGGATGCCGAAAATGGTAAACGGTGTTTATTATGCGAACGAAATACAAAAATATGCAGATAAAACAATTAAAAAAGTATTAATTGACATAAGGCAAAATCCAGGTGGTTCAGACTATGACTGGGAAGATGTTTTAGATGCGATTTCACCATTAAATTTAAAAATAGAAGCAGATTATGCGTATACAAATTATTTTGTTGACAATGATAAAGAACTTAAAGAATATCCAAGAATGCCGGAATTAGGTTTAGTTTACAAAACTGTGGAAAGAAATATTGGTGTTGGAGAAAGAGAAAATATCAATTATACAGGCAATATATACGTTCTATATGACAAGTCCATATTTTCAGCAGCTGGAAGCTTAGTTAGCGCATGTTATTATTCCGAAAAGTTAATTTCTGTTGGACAACCTACAGGCAGAATTTTAGGTTTTGGTACTGACCCGAAGAATTACAAATTGCCAAATTCTAAACTCAATTATAGAATAGCACCAGTTTTAGATATAACCAATATTCAAAATTATAAAGACATATTTCATGATAGCCCAGAACTAAATGTTAATTTGAGTTTGGAAGAAAAAATATTATTAAAAAGTAATCCATACACTATTGAATATTTAAAAACAAAAGACCCGTATGTGAATAGAATCTTACAAAGTGACTTATAAATCATTAAAAATTAAATAACAAATGCTAACAAGGGTTTAATAAAATGCAGGCTATCAGCGGATTAGGAAACTCTATCGTTTCAATCCAGCTTTCTCATCGTGGGACGATGACGATGTTCCAACCGCCTGCACTTTATCAACCCCCAGCCGTTACCACACATTTTGACAAGACACTGAAATGGAAGACATTAAACAATTTCTAATAGAATATATTTGGGAAGGAAAAACTATTAATTCTTTTGAGAATTGGTTTTACAATCAAGACTCTGAAAAAATGGAATTATTATTAGGAAAAGAAATTTATTTAGAATTAATTAGTTTGAATTTTAAAGAGACAACTATTCAACTTCTGAAAAAACAGATAAAATCTTTTTTAAATCAAGAAATAATAGAGGAATTTGAAAATGAATTTAGAAAAAGAGAAAAAGCGATTAAAGGAATGTGTATAAAGAATACTGCGCTTGACTATGATGGAATTAGCATTAGAGATTGGGAAGTTGAAGTTGGAAGGCAATATGAGTTTATTTTTATTAGACTTAATTTAAAAAATAAAAACCATTCATCTTATGTGAACTACGTTGACAGAGAAAATGATTTCAGTCCATCTGGATTTGTACCAATGGAATTATTTGACATAGATTTGAATACAATTTCAGATTTATATCAAAAAAGTGAAAATAAGGATGCTGAAATTATTATTGAACCCTTTGAATGGACTAAAACCAAATACAAACCAACTAGATATTCATTTTGGGAAGACTTTTATGACGACGATGAAAAAGCAATAAAAACATACTTTGAAACAATTAATAAACTAGGAATAAAAAACGTGTGGTAACAAGGGTTTAATAAAATGCAGGCTATCAGCGGATTAGGAAACTTTACCGTTTCAATCCAGCTTTCTCATCGTGGGACGATGACGATGTTCCAACCGCCTGCACTTTATCAAACCCCAGCCGTTACCACACATTTTATGACGATGAAAAAACAGATAATTATAGCGATAACATTCTCATCTTTGATAATCATAGGTTATCTTGGAGTAGATTATTTTCATTTTGAAAAAATCTTTAAGAATGAGAAAGTTCTTCTAGAAAATGAATTTCTCTATAACGAATTAGAAAATGGTGATATCATTTTCCAGACTTCGAAATCAAGACAAAGTATAGCAATTCAAGCTGCAACAAATTCGAAATATAGCCATATGGGGATTATTTATAAAAGAGAAGGAAAATTGTTTGTTTATGAAGCAGTTCAACCAGTGAAGTTAACCCCATTGATAGATTGGATTAATCGTGGTGAAGAAAAGCATTTCGTTGTGAAAAGATTGAAGAAAGCAAATGAAGTTTTAACTTCAGAATCACTTGAGAAGTTAATGAAAGCTGGTGAAAAATATAAAGGAAAAAATTACGATATTCATTTTGAATGGTCAGACGAAAAGATGTACTGTTCAGAATTAGTCTGGAAAATGTATAAGGAAGCGACAGGAATTGAGATTGGTGAACTGCAAAAACTTTCTGAATTCGATTTAAGCAATGAATTGGTTAAAACAATTATGAAAGAAAGATATGGTGAAAATATTCCACTTGATGAAGTTGTAATTTCTCCCGTTTCGATGTTTAATGCAGAAAATTTAAAGACAATTATCGAAAATTAAAAAACGTGTGGTAACAAAGGGAGTACAAAATGCTGGTTTCTAGCGGATTAAGTCACTTTTCGTTCCAATCCAGCTTCGTCTCGTCGGGACGATGACGATGTTCCAAGATCCAGCACTTTTTACACCCCCCCACCGTTGTGCACAATTGCTATGAAGAAACCAGTTTACATACTATTTGCTTCGATTTTAATTTCCTGTTCGAGTTTATCGAATAAGAAAGACAACTTTGAAAATCGAACTTACGAAATAATAAATATTTGCAACTTGGAAGAATTTAGAAAAATAAGTTGCGATTATAGCATTTTTGAATTCTTGGACAATAATAGACTTGTTAGCGAGGCTATGTATGACTCAACCATTATACAAATGCAAGGAAACTGGAACTATTATAAAAAATCCAATAAAGAATATTTAGTTTTAGAAGAACTCGAACAAAACATAGATACTTTTGAGTTAATATGTAATGAAAACTTTGAATATTTTGAATTTATTAATGGAAGTGGTGATACAATTAAATGTAAAGAAATAATAGAGGAAAAGAGTTTTGACAAAGAATTATTAATAAATTCTAAATGGATTAGCACAAATGACTCTTTACAGATTAGAATTAATAAGGGGAAATATGAGTTTGTATATATTGTGCCAAAATATCATTTCCTTGAAAATGGGACTTATGAATTCGATATTAAGAATAAGAAGAATGGAAAATGGAAGTTTAATAAATTAAATAACAGAATATTTCTAGATAGTTTGGAAAGTAATCTTGATATAATTACTATCAAAAAATTGACAGTGGATTCTTTAGTTTTTTGGAAAAGGAATTATCGGGGTGAACCACGACAAATAGTATGTATTAAAGAAATCAAAGATTAAGCAACAGTGCACAACATGGGTTGTAGCTAATGTGGGGTTTTAATGGGTTCTCGGAACGGTTTAGCACGTTCTGTACGATTTCGTCGGGGACGAAATCGTCGCTCGCTCCCCCACACTAGCCACACCCCCAGCCGTTGTATGCAAGCTTAAAAGAGAGAATTCCCTTGAATATATCTAATCAGTAAAATGTGTTTTACCTTCCTTTTTTTGTGTTAGCTACAGGGTTCGTCCAGATATACTTTTGTACCATAATTAATTCGGTACAAATTTAAAAAAACTAAATCAAATGAAAAAGGTAATTATTGTTACAGGCGCATCATCTGGAATGGGAAAAGATTTTGCTTTGTATCTTTTGAAAAAAGGACATATTGTTTACGGATTAGCCAGAAGAACTGAAAAGATGGTTGACATCGTTAAGGCTGGCGGAAAAACTATCGAAATGGATGTTACTAACGAAGAGCAAATCCAAAAAGCAGTTAATCAAGTTCTAAAAGAGCAGGGTAAAGTGGATGTTTTAATAAATAATGCGGGCTACGCAATATATGGTTCTGTAGAAGAAGCGTCAATTGACACTGCGAGAAGGCAATTTGAAGTTAATTTGTTTGGGTTAGCGAGCATAACTCAAAAAATTATTCCTGGTATGCGCGAAAGGAGATCGGGTACTATTATCAACATTTCTTCAATGGGAGGTAAAATGTACACCCCATTTGGTGCATGGTATCATGCAACTAAACACGCACTGGAAGGATGGAGCGATTGCCTGAGAGTGGAATTATCACCCTTCAATGTAAATGTTGTGATTATTGAGCCGGGTGGTATTAAAACCGAATTCACGGATGTATTTATTCAAAATCTACAGGGCAATCTGGAAAATGGACCTTATGCTGATTCTTTAAAAAAGGTAGTTAACTCAAGCAGGGAAATGGCTGATAAGGGCAACCTTTCAAAACCAAGTGTCATTACCAATTTGATAGATAAAGCGGTTCATAGTAAGAAACCAAAAACAAGATATGTTGCCTGAGCATATGCAAAACCGCTAATGTTTATGAGAAAGTATTTGAGCGACAGAATGTTTGACAAAATACTTATGTCACAAATTAAGTAATTGGGCTAAAAATATTTTAAACTTTATTTAGTCATCATCATTTCTTATAAAATGGGTGATGACTAAGTTTTGTGAAAAAAATGTTTAAATTTCATAGCTATGTCAGATGATATTTTTCATATAAAATCGATAAGCCATTTGCACGAGTTAATTGGGTTTGACAAGCCAACTCATCCACTTATCAGCATTATTTATGTTTCACAACTTGAGATTCCGGAAGAACAAATTGGAGTGAAGCTCACCAGCAGTTTGTATAATATTGGATTAAAAGATAAAAGCTGCGGGTTACAATATGGTCGTAACGCTTATGATTTTAACGAAGGTGTTATGTACTTTACTGCGCCCAACCAAATACAAGCAGTAGGAAAAGCACAAAAGAAAAATGAAATTAAGGGTTGGGTAATAAACTTTCATCCCGATTTAATTCGAAATACTCCGTTAGGTAAAACAATTGACAGCTATCATTTCTTCTCGTACGATGTCCATGAGGCCTTGCATCTGTCAGATTCAGAACAAAAAACTATCAATGATTGCGTTAATATTATCAAGAATGAAATTTCTGAGCGTATCGACAATCATAGCCAAACAGTTATTTCGTCATCCTTAGAGTTGCTCCTGAATTTGTCACAACGTTTTTACGAACGTCAATTCAATACTCGTTCAGCAAAGAATTCTGACATAGTAAGCCAGTTTCAATCATTACTAAAAGAATACTACGCAAAAGGATATTTTACTGAACGTGGAACTCCATCTATTGACTACTTTGCCGAAAAAGTATTCCTTTCTTCTAACTACCTGAGCGATTTATTAAAAAAGGAAACGGGTTACACAGCTAAAGATCAAATTAATAATTTCATTATTGAGAAAGCAAAAACACTCCTAATTAGTGAATCAGACTCAGTGAGTGAAATTGCCTACACTTTGGGATTTAATTATCCGCATTATTTTAGTCGACTGTTTAAAATTAAAACAGGAATGACACCCCAAGAATATAGACAGATGAATTAAGACTAATAAAAGCCTGCATACAACACGGGGTGTACAAAATGCTGGTTTCTAGCGGATTAAGTTACTTTTCGTTCCAATCTAACATCACACTTTTGGACGAAGACGATGTTTCAAGATCCAGCACTTTATACACCCCCCACCGTTAGCGTACATTTTAGACGAAAAACCAGAATTCAATAACCTAGCGCAACAAATCGGAATTTTTAGATTTGTTGCGCTAGGCCCTTGAATCCAGCATCTGAGATATTCCACACATCTATATATGAGATATTTAGTATTTTTAAAACTATTTCTTATTAAATAATAATGAAAATCATGAAAAAATTTCTCACACTATTAATTTCTTTAGTTTGTATCTCTAACATCTTGACAGCACAATCACTTGATGATTATCAACAAAAAGCATCTGAATGCTTCAGTAAGAAAGATTATAAATGTGCTGAAGAATACTTCTTAGCATCAATTAATTTAGTTGATGAAAATTTTGGAGATCTTTATTTATTGTATTCAAACTTAGGGACAGCTCAAAGAAGACAAGGTAAATTTCAAGAAGCAATGGATTCTTATAATAAGGCATTCAACCTACGAAATAGTTCCCCTTTGGTTTTGTCAAATAGAGCATCACTTAAAAGACAAATGAATGATTTCGAAGGATCGCTAGATGATTATAATTTAGCTCTAGAAATTAAACCGAATGATAGGGATTTGTTAATTAATAGATCAGTTACTAAAGCAAACCTTAAAGATACATTAGGAGCTGAGAATGACTTGTTGAAAGTGATTGGATTAAATCCCAAAGATTTTCAGGCTATAACTAATCTAACAAACATTAGGAAAGCAAAAGGAGAACTTGAGCTTGCTTTATCAACATACAATAAACTTATTCCCGAGAATCCAAATGAATATATACTATATAACAATAGAGCTGATGTATATTTGAATATGAAGAATTTTGAAAAAGCTTTAGAGGACATAGATCAAGCTATTAAGATTGAACCAAAATATGGAAATGGATATGTCACAAAAGCTGAAATTTATATTGCAATGGGAAATAAGAAGAAAGCTTTAAAATACTTACAAAAAGCAGTGAAACTTGGAGAAAACTCAAGTTTAGTGTTTAGGTTAATTGATGAATGTAATAAACATTAACAGCCCCTAACAAGGGGTTAATAAAATGCAGGCTATCAGCGGATTAGGAAACTCATTCGTTTCAATCCAGCTTTCTCATCGTGGGACGATGACGAGGTTCCAACCGCCTGCACTTTATCAACCCCCAGCCGTTA
>JABLXD010000049.1 GCA_013178285.1 Methanofastidiosum sp. | reverse complement strand
CAATTATTGGCGATTCTTTTTTTTCTTCAAAAACTGGCTTTTTTACTTCTTCGGCCATTTTTTTTTCAAATCTTTCTTCAGGCTCGTAGGATATCTTTTTAGGATGCTCCTGTTTTGATGCATAAGTTTCGCCCATTGTCTTAAAGGTTTTTTCCATCTCCTGAAGTCTTTCGGTGTTCATTTTGATTGACTCTGCTACCCTCTCCATAGTTGCGGCAACTTTGGATAGCGATTCCATAAATTTATCTTCTTCTTCCTCAGAGCCTTCAACTACCATGCTTGATTCTAAGAGATTTATTAGCTTTTCAAGCCTTCCAACTAGAGGATCTTCATAAGGGCCCCCTTCTTCAACTGCTGCTGCACTTAATATTTCTTTGATCTCGTCAAGCTTCGTGACAATCTCCTTCGATTCTAAAGGGGCGCCGCTGTATCCCATTCGAGGCATGATCTGCATGAAGGTGTCAAGCTGCTGCTTAAGCTTGACATACTCCATTTTGAGGTCATCATAATCATTGCCAACCATACTATCATCTCATTAATGCTAATGTACATTACAACTTATAAATTTAACTATTTAAAGTTTTTCATGCAAAAAGTGTAAAACTATAAATATTGCTTACCGATTACCGAATTCTAATAGTAGTTAACTTTTTATTGTAGTCTCAGGTAGTACTTTCGAATGAAGGGCGACATACACGAAATTCTAAAAAAAGGAGAGAGAAAGAACATAGAGTTCAAGTCTGCACTTGGAGATGAGCATCTACTTAAGGACAGAAAGGAAAGATTATCCTCCCAAATGAAATACAGATTGAAAACTGGTGGGGGAAAAGCTTACTATATAATAGGCGTATCGGATGACGGAAATGTAGCCTCTCAATCTCAAGAGGAGTTTGAGAAGACTCTTGATGTTATAAAGAAACTCTCTGAAGGTATTGGGGCTAGAATAGTTGAAGTAGAAAGATACAATGAAAATGGATTTTTTGGCAGAGTAACTATAGAAGAAAATAATTCCGAAAAAGGCATAAAGGAACATATAACCATAGGAACAATTGGGCATGTAGACCATGGAAAATCAACACTAATTGGAACCCTTCTAACGGGGATGGAAGATGACGGCGTTGGAAAAACTAGAATATTTTTAGACTTTCTCCCCCATGAAATTGAAAGAGGTCTAACTGCTGAGATAACGCATGCTGTTTTTGGATTTAAAGGTGAAGAAAGGATATATCTTAAAAATCCACTTAACAAAAAAGAAGTTGCCGATTTAATTGACAGATCAACAAAGATTATTTCTTTTGTTGATTGTCCGGGTCATGCGCCTTGGCTTAGAACTACGGTCAGAGGCATTCTTGGACAGAGAGTAGACTATGTGCTTTTAATCGTGGCATCAGACGACGGAGTGACTCCAATAACAAAGGAGCATCTTGGTATTGCCCTTGCTATGGATATCCCTCTAATTATTGTAATAACGAAAATTGACAAAGTATCCTACGATGAAGCAAAAAAGGTTATATCAGACGTTTCAACTCTTTTGAGAAGAGTAGGAAAAGTCCCGCTAAATGTTAAGGACAAAGAAACTGCACAGAATATTTCAAAGAAAGTATCTGAAAGATTTTTGATCCCGATAATAAAAGCATCTTCTATAACTTTAGAAGGTCTAGATATATTAAATGAGCTTTTTTTAAATCTCCCTGAAAAAACAAACGATGAGCTATACAAAAAACCATTTTTGATGTACATTGATAAGACCTACAAAGTAAGAGGTACAGGAACAGTTGTAACGGGGAGAGTCAAGCAGGGTATTGTTAAAAAAGGGCAAGAACTATTGTTAGGTCCAATTAATGATAAATATGAAAAAGTTTCATGCCAATCGATTAAACAGCACCACCTTGTTCAAACTAAGGGAGAAGTAGGAGATATCCTTGGGATTGCCATTAAAGGTATCGATGCTGAGTTGATAAAAAGAGGTATGGTAGTAAAAGATGAAAATGGTGAAAGTAAACCAGTAAGAGAATTCTTAGCCGAAGTTTTCATATTAAACCATCCGACAAGAATAAAGGAAGGGTATGAACCAATAATACACCTTGAAACTATATCTGAAACTGTTACTTTTGAAAAGATTTACAATCAAGAATATCTATCCACAGGAGACAGGGCTTTAATAAAAATGAAATTTAAATATAATAGTTACCATCTAAGCGAAGGTGACAAGTTCATTTTCAGGGAAGCAAAATCAAAAGGTATAGGTGGAATAAAAAAAATATTATGAAGCTATTTCCACAAATGATTTAATTTCGACTTCTGTTTTAATTGAGTTTCCAATGAAGCATCTTTCTTTTGCAAGTTTTATTGCTTCTTCTGCCCTTGGGATATCTTCCTTTGTTTCAACTGTTACATAAACATTTATCAATATTTTAGTAAATATATACCCGTTTGGAGATTTTTCCAAAAATCCTTTTGACTCACTTTTAAAACTCTTAAAGTTACAGTTGACAAGTTTTGACCTTGAAAGAAAGGTAGTAAAAATACAGACGTTTTCTGCAGCTACGTATAGATCTTCAGGTGTTATAATGCCTTCGTGGCCTTTGAATTCTGGAGGTGTTGCAATTTCTATTGTAGGCTTTCCTTCCCAACTCAAATCCCCAATCTTTTCCTTTTTCCAAGTGACTGTATTTTCATAAGTATAGACATCTTCGCCCATTAAATCACCAATTATTTTTAATACTTATTCGTTATAAAAGTTGTGGTTTTCAGAAAAGATTGAATAAAATTTTATAAAAATTAAAATAAAAAATTAACCGACAAGTCTTCTTACGTCAGTTATTTCAACTTGAGTAACATTCTCAATGCTTGACAAGTTATTCTCAAGTTCGTCAGTTCCGCCTGCCTGATCCTTCCCCAATAGCATTACCTTCAAAGATACGAGGCCAAATGCAATTGGTATCTCTTCAATTTTGTGAAGCTTCATATTCTGGGGCACTGCATCTTCAATTGCTTTTTTCATTACCCCGATATCAACATCAGGAGAGTCCGGCATAATCATTGCTGTAATGCTTAAATTAAAATCGGCCATCAAAAACACCTTTATGGTCCAACAAATTCTCCACACTTGCATTGAAACTTATTTACAAGTACTCTGCATCTTTCGCATCTTATTACAATCTCATCACAAGAAGGGCAGGGAAACTGAACGGCCTGCTCATTTGAAGTAATCTCTCTCTTACATGATGTACATTTCATGATAATCCTCCTATCGAGTGTCCTTGATGGGTTTATCTAGCTTTATTTTATATGTCTTTCCTTTCTTTTCTCTGAATATAATGCCCTTTGATTCAAGGTCCATAACAAGCCTTGTGACCTTTGGCCTAGAAAAGTTAGTAGCTTCGGGGAGTTTTTCTTGTCTATCTTCCCCATTCTTCAGAGCTTGTACAAGTTTTCTCTCATCTTCTGTTAGGACAAATACCGGCACTGAATTATCTTTCTTTAATCTAAGAATCAGAAATAAGGACATTGCACCGACTATCAACCCCGCAAACATTGAAATTATGTCAATCTTTAGATTTAATCCTTCCTCTTCTAAATCAATGACCTCAGAAATATTAATGTCCTTACCAAGTCTTTCGACAGAAATACCTTTTGATGCGAAACTAGCTACAACATTCTCTGATATCATAGGGCCAACAACATAGACTTTTCGCGCATTAATTTTTTCTAAAGCATCTTCGGTAGAAGCGGGAAGTGAATTTTCATTTGTGATTAGGATAGGTATTCCCCTTTTCATTGCAAACTTTGAAGCAATGAGGTACGATTCCTCTATATTTCCGTTGATAATCACTGATTCCCTGGATGATTTCCATAAATCTATGGCAACGCGTGCAGCTGTGCCTGCTCTATCCCAATCCCATATTCTTGTGACCTCAAATCCAATATTAGATATGTCAAGTTCAATGTTTTCTGAAATGGCATCTGTTGTTCCACCTATAATTAGAACATTTCTTGCACCTTCATCATAGAATCCCATAAGTTCCTTTTTTGAGGATCCTGAAAGTGTTTTTGGATCTGTTATAAGGATTGGTATCTTTTCTTTTTGTGAATAAGCCTGGGCAACCGTATAGTCAATTAAAATATCGCCTCTAACTACAATAACATCATAAGTAGCGGCTTCTGTAAAACTTGGGCCTAATATAGACAAAAAGAATAAGGAAAGAACAATAATTACGCCCAATCTGTTCATAAAAAATTACTATTATTAACGCTTAAAAGATTTCTGTTAATTCTTCCAGAACAAGATGCCACCTTCAATCTCAAAGTCAGCTTTTCCAGTATTATATAAATAGTGGAGAAAAGCTTTTGTTGTGATAGTAACATAAATATATTTTGTAAAGTCAAACTTTATCGATAGCTTCTCTGCTATCTCTTTTTTCAGCTGCTCCTCACTTTTTGCTTCTTTAATCAGATCTAAAATCATTTTTTCTAAAGATTCTAGTTTTTTCTTGTTTTCAACTAATGCATTTTTAAAATTCTTAGCGCCCCTGATGGGAAGGCCATGAGCCGGAAGGCAGTAACCAACTTGGTAGTTGGAAAGAATATCTAGATCTTTATACTGTGACTCAATATCAGTATAGAATGGCATTTTGAACATATTAAGTGCTGGAACAGAATAAAGGCAGTCTCCAGAAAATAATACTCCTTTGTATAGCACTGCTATTCCCAGAGGGGAGTGGCCTGAAAGAGGTATAATTTCCACCTCTTCTTCATCGATTTTTACATTGCCCTTATCAATTACCCCGTCTACTTTTATCCCTTTAAAATTCAAAGGAGTTTCAGATACCTTCAATGGAGATGTGGATGAAAAATATGAATAAAACTCTAAGTAAGGATTTTCAATAAATGCTTTTTCGATAGAAGAAGAATAAACTTTCAATTCAGGAAATGATTCCTTCATTTTAAGTAATCCATAAAAATGATCCCAGTGACCGTGTGTTATAATTGCAGATGCGGGAACTAGGCCTTCTTCATCTAACAATCTAATAATTTGTTCCCCATCTTCTTTGCTGCCCCCCCCATCTATTAGAATACAGCGATCTTTAGACTTTATTACTCCGATATTTGTATCAACAGAAATGTATTTTATATTGTCCTTAATATCAAGGAGAACCATATCAATCAACTAGCAGGGCTCTATTGTTTGCGGTGGCTTGTGACTTATGAAGTAAGCGACAGAGACTACCTCGGGTATTTCATTAGTTATTCTTGTTGAAATATTTTCCAGTAAATCCCATGGAAGTTTCTTAAAGTTAGCGGTCATTGCGTCTTGAGATTCCACTATCCTAAGCCCAACTATCCTGCCAAACTTTCTTTGATCCCCGACAACGCCGACTACCCTGTCCTCAAGAGTAACTGCAAATGCTTGCCATATATTTTCAATCAAGGCTTTTTCTAACTCTTCTTCTACAATGGCTGAAGCATCCCTACAAATCTTAATATTTTCTTCTGTGACAGGCCCAGTTATCCTAACGGCAAGTCCAGGGCCTGGGAACGGATACTGATCAATTATCTTTTTTGGAAGCCCAAGTTTTCTCCCCACTTCCCTCACTTCATCTTTGTATAGATCTCTTAAGGGTTCAAGTATCTCTTTAAATGAAATCGATTCTGGAAGCCCTCCAACATTATGGTGAGATTTAATAGTGTCTGCATGTTGAGACCTACCACTTTCAATTACATCTGGGTAAATAGTTCCCTGGACAAGGAATTCAGCCCCTATCTTTTTTGCCTCCTCCTCGAATATCCGGATAAATTCTTCACCTATAATCATTCTTTTTTTCTCTGGGTCTGTGATACAATCTAACTTTTCAAAGAATCTATTTTTTGCATCAATTTTTTTAAAGTTAATATCGTGACCTGAAAAAGCCTTTGACACTACCTCTGCCTCGCCTTTTCTCAACAGTCCATGATCGACAAAAACTGCATAGAGCCTATTCCCAATTGCTTTTTCTGTTATTGCAGCTGCAACTGAAGAGTCAACTCCTCCGCTTAAAGCAATTATGGCATTTCCATTGCCTATTTTATTTTTAATTTTGTTAACAGTTTCTTCAATAAAATCAGATAAGTCCCAGGTGCCATTACAATTACAAACATTATAGACAAAATTGGATAATATTTTTTTACCATTCTTTGTGTGTACCACCTCTGGATGCCACTGCAATCCATAAATTTTCTTAGAAGTATTCCTGAAAGCGGCTATTGGAGAGGTTTCCGTTTTAGAGGTCACAATGAAATTTGGAGGTAATTCAATAACTTGGTCACCGTGACTCATCCAAACTGTTTCTTTCTTTTCAAGATCTTTGAATATTCCTTCAGAATCAAGTATTTCAACTGTTGCAATACCGTATTCTTTTCTCTTTTCACCTTTTACATTCCCGCCCATCTTGAACGCAAGTAATTGGTGACCGTAACATATACCTAAAACTGGGATGCCTTTTTTTAGAATATATTCAAAAACATCATCACTTAAAAGAGGCGAATCCTTTTCATAAACGCTCCTTGGACCTCCAGATAGTATTATGCCTTTGGGGGATAATTTTTGAATCTCCGTAATTGTTATCTCTGGGAAAACAATTTCAGAATATACTTTGAGCTCTCTAACTCTTCTTGCTATTAAATGTGCATACTGACTTCCAAAATCAACGACAAGGATTACCTCTTCCTCGATACTCATAATGAAAAATCTAAACAATAAGATATAAAATTAACTAATAAGGACAAATAACATAAAAAAGAATTGAAAGCAATTGATTTCTTACATTTGCATTTCGATTTTGATACTACCTAATTCAAAATAAGATTAACTTATTAGATGATTAAATATA
Organism: Methanofastidiosum sp.; assembly: GCA_013178285.1. NCBI lineage: Archaea > Methanobacteriati > Methanobacteriota > Candidatus Methanofastidiosia > Candidatus Methanofastidiosales > Candidatus Methanofastidiosaceae > Candidatus Methanofastidiosum > Methanofastidiosum sp. The sequence goes on along the minus strand of JABLXD010000049.1, from coordinate 2,284 downwards.
GCCGAGATTTAAATCTAAAGTCTTTTAAGAGGATCCTATACTCTAAGAATTGTGGAAATTGTAACACTCTTAGGCCTATTGGCTGGAACTCTCACCACAATCTCTTTTGTCCCTCAGGTGATGAAAACCTGGAAGTTTAAGGAAACAAAGGACATATCCCTTTTGATGTATATTATCTTTTTCACTGGAATTTTACTTTGGTTTTCTTATGGAATTTTTATAAAAAATACACCAATCCTAGTTGCTAACGGCGTGTCATTAGTTTTAGTTTTTATAGTGCTTGCACTTAAAATCCGCTACGGTTAATCTATTTTTCTAGTTCTTTTGAAATTTCAAAGCATTTTTTTGATTCTATAAATTTTCCCAATTTCTCAAGTGCAACTCCTTTTTTGTACCAGGCATCTTTAAATTTAGGATCTATCTCAATCGCCTTATCATAGCATTTAACTGAGTCTTGATAAAACGCCTCTGATAAAACAGGACATAAATGACATTTAACACATAGATTTACATCCTCAGAATTTTCACCTTGCTTTAAAAGAACATTTCCCTTTCCATGCCAAGCAAGAGCATTGTGTTTACCTAATTTAATTGCTTTTTGATAGCAATCAAGTGCGTCTTGGTATTTACCTTGATTAAAGAACAAATCTCCGTCGTTTATTATTTCTGATATTTTTATCAAGTCAGCACCACACTTTTTGCAAAAATTGGAATTAGATTTAACTTCTGATCCACATTTTGGGCAACAATTATTTTCCATGACACTATCCCAATTGCTTAGTCTATTTCTTCATTTAGTAATTTTAGTCTATTGAGCATAGCTAAAAGTAAACCACTATCAATCACATCAGCAAAAAATCCTTCGTTATGCTTATCATGCCTTACAATCATTGTAAAAATTCTTCTTAAAGTTATAAGGTCGGCATCTTCTAAAAGTTCATAATACTGGGATAAATCTTCCAAGTCTTTTCCAGAATCAAGCCAATTAAAGTTTGTAACAAATCCCTGCTCATGCAACTCTCTGTAAAATTCCATAAATTTTGGAGAATAGGTAACATAAATATACTCAACTATATTGCCCCCATCCCGTTTAGGCATTATAATATCAAAGAATTTATTATTTCCATCTTCAAAATATGAGAGATAATTCAGTACAACTTCAATATTTTTCTTTGTTAAAGGAACATTTTCATCCACTACGGGCATTAACTCACCTTTTACTTTTATTGTATTTAACATATTTAAATAATATGCATCAAGATTTGGAAAATTAAAGTTAATCTATTTACATTTATTGCATATTCCAAAGAAATTAGTATTAGTGGATTCAACCTTAAATTCTTTTATTTTTTTGATTAAATCTAAAGAAAAGTCAGTTAATTCTTTTGATTCAAAATCTATTATAGAGCCACAATTTTTACAGATTATATGATGATGGGGGGTTAAGTTTGGTTCAAATCTTGAAACTCCTTTGATATTTACTTCTTGAATTAAGCCCTTGTTAGCAAGAAACTTAAGATTCTGGTATACTGTAGCTTTACTAATCCTTGTTAGTTTCTTTTTTACGCCTTCATAGACATCATCTACTGTTGGATGAGTAAAATTATTCTGAAGAAAATTCAAAATTTCTATTCTCTGATTGGTATACTTTATGTCTTCAGCATCCTTCATGTGTATAATTTGTATACAAGTATATTTAATATTAATTATAACTAAATAAAGAATAAATTGGGAATTAGTATAAATTTAATAAATAGGGGCACATATTACAAATAATCTAAATATAAAGAAGATATTTGTATCAACTCTTCTTGACTTTATTTATGGAAAACTATTTCTGGAACTATCAGGCAATCATAGATTTTTCCCATAAAATTAATTGTTTTCATTTAAGAATAATGGTATCCAATAACTTTATATATAACAAATGATTTACGTATGGTGGTAGTTAATAACTACTGAGTGTGAAAATATGGCAGAAAAAAAGAAAGAAAAGAAGGTAGAAAAAAAGCCAGCGGTAAAGAAGCCAGAGGCCAAAAAGCCAGCCGCGAAGAAAAAATAAGAAATCTTCTGAAGAGACCTTGAAGATAGTTTTTTATTTGTTTTTTATTATTCTTAAATTTTTAGTCTAAAAATTAATAGAAATCGGAAGCCCCGGGGGAGCCAATTTAATAAATACGAAATCACTGGGAGAATGTATATATCTTAACTGCCAAATGTTAAGGTCATGGACATTCACAAGGGAAAAATAAGATATGAAAATCAAATGGCTCTGCTGGAGAAA
>JABLXD010000048.1 GCA_013178285.1 Methanofastidiosum sp. | reverse complement strand
AATATATCCCTGAAAAACTAAGAAATAAGTTAATTACCTTATGTAACCTGTTTCTTCATTTCCAGGCGGCAGTGTCTGATATTCAGTCATGTTCTTCTGCATTTCTTGTATCTTTGAAAGTGCTTTCTCAGTTTCTTCTGCTCTCTTATCAAGTTCTTCCATGTTTATTTCAAGTTCCAATATATCGACTAATACTTGTAGAACTGCCTTTGAGGCTTTAGCATCAATAATGTACCCCGGAGACTCGCCCAATAGACATAATCCTTTCATATCCCTAAGTTTTCCCATGGCTATAAGAAGTCCTGATGCGCCAACAATTGCCGATCCTGGATCTTCTCTAAAAACAATGTTTTTCTCTTTATACTTCTCAACTGTTTCAACATCAGATGCTGCGCCCAATACCTTTGGTTCTTTTACGGGATACCCTCCTGTAGAATATCCGCCCAACGTAAACATCTCTTTCACACCAAACTTCTCAATAAAGTCTAAGATAGTAGTGGCGATTTCATAGTGGCCGTATCCATCTGTGGGAGGTGGTTGAGTATCTCCAGATAAGAATAAGATATCTCTTTTACCGCCAGTGTAATAGTAAAATTCATTTTTCATCAATCTCATGGTTGAATCTTTTTCAACTAATGCTTGATGGGGAAATCTAGGAGAATATAAATCTGCAAATTTAACAGCTTTTAATTCTTGGATAAGATGATCAGCAGCAAGTTTTCCTACAAGTCCTATTCCAGGAAGCCCTTCAACAAATATTGGATTATCAAGTTTAATATCTTTTATTTCTTCGATGATATAAGTTTCTTTCATAATGTTCCACTCTCTTTTTTAATTAATCTTCTATATTTACCGTACTTATCCTCGGGTGAAAATTTTGGAGGGTGAGGATTTACTGTACGGACATTGCATAAAGGACATAAATCCTTTAGAGTATATTTTTTACACTCAGGGCAGATTTTCATCTTCATATCATGATCTCTTAAAGGATCCTTTACCCTCATTACTCTGAACGTGTGATATTGCCATCTCCGCAATATCTCTTAAAACAGATTCTGCTACTTTATAATCTTCTGCTATAATATGGATTGAATATTTTGGAGATCCTTCATTTCTTATTTCGACGTCTTCCACTTTGTCTTTGAATTTATCTCTCGCGTTGACTAACGCGTCCTTTATTATGTCGATGCCCTCTCCTGAATAACTTTCAAGGGTAATGTGCCCAGTAATTGAAACTAATGGATTTTCAACATTAGTTTTTATAATTTCATAGAGCCCATCAACATATTTTTCGTCTATTAATTCCTCTAAGATAGTCTTACCTTTTGTTGAGGCATCTTCAAATGCGGCGTATAAATCACCGTATTTATTAACAAGGGGCACCCCAATATTATGAATGATACTCTTGTAATCTTCTCCTATGTTTGTAGCATACAGCTCCAGTAATTTTTCGCCTTTCTTTTCTCTCTTGAATTCCTGGACCTTAGTCTTCTTCTGTTGGCTTGTAACCCTTCTCAAAGATAAATCTATATGGTTTTTAGATTCATCAACTTTTAGAACCTTGCAAACTATCTTTTGGCCTTCTCTGACATGGTTTCTAATATTTTTGACCCAACTGGAGGAGATTTCTTTTATGTGTATCATTCCCTCCTTGTCATATTCGTCTAATATAACAAAAGCACCGTAAGGAAATACTTCCTTAACGGAACACATGACAAGGTCTCCCTCTTCAGGGTACTCCTTTTCAAGCATTAAATAATCACTCCAAAACTTCTAGTATTTCAGCATTAATCTTGCCTACCCCGCCTTTTGACTCAACAAGGGATTTCCCACAAGTAAGGCATTTTACGGTGATAGCAGGTCTGTTGAATACTACCTGTTCACTTGAACAATCTGTGCATTTAACTCTCAAAAACTTTGAAACAAGTTTTTTCATATTATGCCTCCACGAACTCTAACTTTTTAATTCTGAAGCCTTTTCTTGTAGTGGCTTTTTTACATGATTCGCATCTATATCTTAAATCAAGTTTACTTACAGTTTTTCCGCCGCTAACTGAAGATCTGGGGAAACCTCTGTAACCTTTAATTTTTCTTCTATACCTTCTCTGACCTGCACTAAGCTCTCCTCTTTTTCTTTTCTTCACAGTCTCAACTTTATGTGAAGTGTGTTTTTTACAGGTCGGGCAGTAGGTATTCATCTTTTTTGGCATTTTCATAAGAATCACTCTCGACTAGCTCTCAGCAACTTTCTCTCTTATAAGTATCTCGGCATTTCTCAAGGGAATTGAAATTATTTCCCCTTTTTTATATGGTCCATAGGACCTCATATCTTCCCCTATGAACTCCGGTACATCTTGTGAGAGCTTTACCTCCTTAAAAACCTTTTCCCTTGTTTCTTTAGGAGTAATAATTTGTTTTGTGGATACCTTAGAATTAATAATGCTGCTCCGATATCCATTAAAAATATCCTCGATGTCCTTAGAAATCCTATTTTCAAGCCCGTTATCCGGACTATAATTATCAAGAGAATTTTCAACTAATGATCTAAATCTCTTTCTGCAAAAAGATTCAAATTTTAATTTGGCATAATCACTTTTCGCCTTTTTTATTTTACCTTCAAGGGTATTTTCGTCAAAGGTTTGAGTTAACAAATCAATGATATCGCTATTATCTTCCCCAACAGAATCAAGAATGCCAATTTTAATACATTCTTTTTTGAAAATAGTTATAGGGTCGTCATTATATTTTCCCATATTGTTTCTCATCTTTCAACTCTTGGGGCAAGTATGAACACAAATGAAGCGCCTTCGATTTCAAATTCGATTTTTACAGGCATATCGTTGCCTATCTCAATTGACATTTCTCCAGGTATTGACTTTGACATATCAGTTAGATAGCTTAGATTGAATGTTGAAGCTGCAGCTGCCGATACAAGAATCTCATAAAGATCAGGATCGCCCTTTTCAATCTTTACTTCAATGTCACCTGTGTCCCCTTCAGCGTTCATATAAAATGCGTCATCTGACTTTAAAGAAACATGATCTGAAACTATATTTGCATCTTTTAGGCCTTCTCTGAAGGCTTGTGAATTAAGCCTTACCTTGGAAGTAGTATTTAATGCGGGCATCTTTAGATTTGATTGCTCTGTGACGTCTATAAGCTGGCACCCAAATCTTCTAGTTGATGTTCCTTTCAAAACCATTAATATCTTATTTTTTTCTTCGTCAAGCTTTAGAACTAGGATATCATCGCTTCTACTCCTATTTATGAATTTTGACATATCCTCAATATCAATGCCGATGATTGTTTCTTTATCAGTTTTATACTCTGCAAATACTTCCTTGTTCATTTTAAAATCGATCATACTAACATGGGATGGATCCATGGCCCTTAACTCGATACCTTCAGCAGTAATCTTTAAGGGAACTTCTTCAACAAGACTCCCGATTGCAGTTACGCATTTTCTCCATGTTTCTGCACTTAAAACGGCTTCAAACATTATCTCACCTTAAGACCTATATGCAATAGTTATTATTATATTTATATAAATTTATTGGAGTTACTTATAATAAAGACCCCTAATTTTGTCAAAACTTTCCCTATAAAGTTTAATGTCAAGCTCTGACATATCTTGTATTAGTTCTCCTTTAAGGGAGCCCGATATAGAAACACCGAAAACTCTAACGATGTCACCTTCCTTGAAATTGATATCTTCACCAAAGACGACTTCAATTTGGCCTGTTCCATCATCTAAAAGAATATCATTCCCATCTTTTTTTATTATGGCGCCTACCACACTGACATATTTTTCATTTGGTATCTCTTTTATTTTTACCTTCTTAAAAGGTGGCTTTGTAAACCTATCTGGCAAATTATCCCTCAGTCTATATTTTGAGTAATATATTTAAAACTTACCTTAAGAAATAGTATATGCTTATAGTTATAACTGGTCTCCCAGGAACTGGAAAAACTACAATTGCTGAAGGACTCGCTAAAGATATAGATGCTGTTGTCCTTTCGACTGATAAAATAAGGAAAAAGATTTTTGAAAAACCAGTATATAACGAAGAAGATAAGAGGATTGTCTATAATGAGATTTTTTCACAAACAAGTGAAAATCTATCCAAAGACAAAAATGTTATTCTTGATGGAACTTTTTATACTAAAGCCTTGAGAAAAAGAGCAAAAGAAGTTGGAGTATTATTTGGAATAAATGTTTATTTTGTTTATTGTGAAACTCCAGAAGAGATTCTCAAAGAAAGGATAGAAAATAGAAAGGATAAATACAGTGATGCCGATTATAGCGTTTATCTTAAGATGAAAAAAATATTTGAAGAATTTGAAGAAGAAGTAATTAAAATAGACACTTCCCATAACCTATCCGATAATGTTGAGACTATTAAAACAAAAATTTACTCAATGTAACCTTCGAGAGCCAGTCTTACTCCCTTTTTCAGGAAAATAACTGGAATCTGAATTTTTCTTAAATCAGACTTTAATTTCATATCATTTGTAGCGACTATGCACTTATTATTTTTGGCATATTCTAGAATGGATCTATCAACTGGGCCTTCAAAATCTATTTTTTCGTAACGCTCAGATATCTTTAATGCAATTTCTTTAGCAGTCTTGTCTGATCCTGTGAGTTCAATCTTTTTCAATTCTGAAATTACATTTGTAGGTATAAGTATCTGGCATTTTTTCTCAATAACATCTTCGATTGATTCAATTCTGAGATTAAATCTACCAGGAAGAAGAAGAAAATTAGTATCTAAAATTACAACTACTTTATTATTCCGTAGCCTATTAGTCTCCATCTGGCTCCGACCCTTCTACTGATGGCTACCCTTTCGCCTACTAAAGAACAAACTGGAAGTTTTAATATCATTTCTGTAACTTTCCCAACTTTAGTTGTTGTACCTATTGTTTTAGCTGTTCCAACGTTTAACAGAAGCATTTCTTTGGGCCTTATTGGTTCTACCTCAATTTCATCCTCTGTTCCAACTACTCTTTCAAGCAAGTGTATTTCAAGAGATAGAGTCTCCCATACTTTTGGTAACTCTTCTGGATGTCCTAAAATACTGCCTGCTAAAGTGTCTGATTTTGTAACTGCTGGATCTAGAGAAGTTCCAACTCCAAGAAGCCCACCAGGTAAAGCCTCTTCAACTGATTCATTGCTAACGTTTAAGCTTGATACTTCAGTCAGTATAGGTTTGAAAACTTTCTTGTTCTGTTCAACTTTTTCAAATCCTGGCCTTATTTCTATTTTATCTCCAACTTTTAGCTTTCCCTGAATTAGAGATCCGCCTAAGATACCTCCTTTAAGGTCTTCTGGAAATGTTCCGGGCCTATTTGTATCAAATGATCTTGCAACGTACATGATCGGTGGTTTATTGGGATCTCTTTTTGGAGTCTTTATGACGTCTTCAATAGCTTTAATGAGATAATCAATATTAACTCTGTGTTGGGCGGATATGGGGATAATTGGAGCATTTTCAGCTACAGTCCCTTTAATAAAATTCTTAATTTGATTATAGTTTTCAATTGCTTTTTCCTTAGAAACAAGCTCAATTTTATTCTGTGCAATTACTATATTCTTAATTCCAACTATATTTAAGGCCATTAAATGCTCTCTAGTCTGGGGCTGTGGACATTTTTCATTAGCAGCTATGACTAATATTGCCCCATCCATTATTGCAGCGCCTGAAAGCATTGTTGCCATTAAGGTTTCATGGCCAGGTGCATCGACAAAGGAGACTTTTCTTAAAACTTTAGATTCTCCGCCACATTTTGAACAAGTTTTCTCTGTAGTATAAGCCTCAATTCCTTCACAGTTTTCACATTTTTTAAACTCTATATCTGCATATCCAAGTCTAATTGTAATACCTCTCCTAAGCTCTTCGCTGTGTTTATCTGTCCAAACACCAGATAGAGCTCGTGTCAAGGTTGTTTTACCATGATCGACATGCCCTACAAGGCCTATATTTACTTCAGCTTGTCCCAACTATATGTCTCCTTTACCATAATTATTTTGCACCATTAAGATTTAGCTTCTTCTGGTGCTTCTTCTGATTTCTTTTCTTCAGGATTTTCGTATTTTTCAGGCTTAATTACTTTGGTATTAATTTGGGCAATGTCTTCGTTTATGGTGTTGCCTCTTACTCTCTTTTTTCTTCTCTCGCCGTGTTCTACTGGATTAAAGCCTACACTCTTAGAAAGTAGAAGTTTTACTCTTCTGCTACCATCGAGATCTTTTCTCATTGGAAATCCGTCTTTATCGGATCCACCTGTAATCTTTAATACGTGGCCAGAAAGTCCAATTGTCTCACCATTAAACTCTTCGCCAATTTTTAAACCAAAGAGGGATTCTGCCTGCTTGTCTTTTACTTCTTTCTGTATAGTTTTACCATCTTGATAAGAAACAATAACTTTGTATTCCATAGTGACCCTCCTATCTTTGGATATATAGGAAACGATTAAGTTGCTGTTTAAAAACTTTATTGTCTATATTCTATAAAAATGAAATTATTTCCTCTAGAGAGGTAACTATAAGGTCTGCATCATTTAGAAGATCTTCTGAAGAAACGCCCGATAGTACTCCTATTGTAAAACATCCTGCTCTTTTTCCAGCGAGGACGTCGTATCTATGGTCTCCAATAACTACAGTATCCTTAGCCTTTTTTTCTAAATGTTTAATTGCAACTTCAACATGTTCCGGATCAGGTTTTACCTTTTCAACATCCTCCCTTGTAACTATAACGTCCATATATTCAATCAATCCTGTAACTTTCAGGGTATTAATAGAGGCAGCTTTATTGTTTCTAGTGACAATCCCAATATTCTTTCCCTTTGACTTTAGGGAGGTTAAAAGATCTATAGAATGTGGAAAAGCTTCAGCTTTTTCTGATGCTTCAATCTCATGCTGAACCACAATATTTTCAATTTTTTTCACAAACTCCGAATAAGCTTCTTCTTCTGAAAATTCTGACCTTAATTCCTTCAATGTTTCAATTAATGATCCTTTCATTTCTATTTGGATCCTATTTTCTTCTAGAATTTTTCTAGTGACTTGTTTTAGATATTCGAAATCAAGTTTAAATTTTACTAAGGTTCCATCCATGTCAAAAAGAAAAAGGGTGTAATCAGAAAGTCTTCCTTCCATAATAAAAATATTTAAGAACACCTATATAACATTTATTTCATGAATTACATATTACTTCCAATTATTTCATTTGTTGTTACCCTTTTTATTACGCCTGTAATAGGGAAATTCAACAAAAAGCATGGTTTGTTTGGTGTTGATCTCCATAAAAATCAAAGATTTGAGGTTCCGGAAGCTGGCGGTATTGCAATACTTCTCGGAACAATCCCTATATTTATCCTCTATTATTTATTATCACTTGATTTTAGAATATTAATGTTCATATTTCCGGTCACAATAATAGGAATCGTTGGTTTTATTGATGACCTATATAATATCCCTCAATTTCTTAAAACAGCCCTATGTCTTTTAGGCGGAGTACCTTTATTGTTTTTTGTCAAAGGGTTAAATCTAAATCTAATTTTTTTTGAGATTGACATGGGCCTACTTTATTTAATAATAATACCAATAGGCATAACTGCAGCTTCAAATCTAACAAATCTTCTTGCAGGATTCAATGGAGAGGAAATGGGCCTTGGACTTATATCAACTCTTTCTTTGTCAGCCTGCATATACCTTCTGGGAGACCTGCAAACATCATTATACTTACTTACTTTTACCTTTGCCTTCTATGCATTTTTAATATATAATAAATATCCGGCAAAAATATTCCCAGGGGATACTGGAACACTGATAGTTGGTGCATTAATAGCATCTTTTTCTATAATAAAAAATATAGAAGTAGTTGGAGTTGTTCTTTTATTTCCTCAAATTATGGAATTTTTGTTCAAATCAATTAGAAGATTTGGGGGTAAAAAATATGGCCCTACAAAAATCGATAAAGATGGGATCTTGCATCCTCAAAAATATCTATCGGTCGCAAATCTACTTACTTCTAATTTTAAACTCACAGAGAAAAAATTAGTTCTTGTAATTTGGTCTATTGGAGCCATTTTTGGCATAATATCTATTATTATAACATATTTTGTTATGGTAAACTAAATATCCCAAAGATAAAGGTTTTAAAGCAATATAATATTCATGCGATATATAGAAGAGGTGATTTAATGCCTGAAGAAAATATTAAAGGTATAGTCGACTACTTAAACGAATTTGTTAACGAAGACAACAGTGTTCCTAGAAATATAAGAAGGGCTGCCAAAGAAGCTGCAGACAGACTACTTGATACTTCTGAACCTGTACAATCAAGAGCCCATGCAGCAGTTGAACTTTTGGACGAGATTTCAAACGATCCAAACATGCCCATGCACACAAGAACAATTCTCTGGGAAGTTTTAAGCGAATTAGAAAAAATTTAATCTCTTTTTCTATATCTTCCCCTCTTTTCTATTTGTTCAATTCTTTGAAGGATTTCTTCCTTTTTTTGTTGTCCAAGAACTTTTGAATATCCTTCAAGTATTATTTTAAATAACTCTTCAGAGATATCAAAATGTGTGCTTTCTAATGCCTGCCTTAACAAATGTATGTCTATACCTTGCTTCTCAATCTCTTCAGATTCCTCAGATAATCCAAAGTCAATGAAGTATAACTTACCATCTTTTAATATCATGTTTGAGGTGGTAAGATCTCCGTGGATTATCCCAGCTTTATGCATACAACCAACTGAACTACCTATCTGATGGCCTATTTCTCTATCTAATCCCTTAGAAGAAAGGTATTCCTTTAATCTAGTTCCGTTGATGTATTCCATCACAATGCTTTTTTCTTTTAAGTCAACAAGATACAATGAGGGGGAAAATACTCCGTGACTCTTTGCTTTATTAATTATCTTTGCTTCTTTTACTGTTCTAAATCCCCGGATCATGTCATCAATTTGATTGATCCTGTAATTTTTCTTGACTCTTTTTTTGATAACGACTTTTTCATTGTAAAAGTCAAATCCAAATACATCCTTGAAATCTTCAAGATAAAGGTCCGCCTCTGCACCTTTTTTTAGAATCAAAGATTGCCCCCCAGTAAGTCAAATATCTCCTTTTCTTTTACATTGCCCACTCTTCCAATTTTACCCTCGACTAAATCAACTATAGTGGAAGGGAGGTTCATATCAAGTATCCCCTCATCAATGAAAAAGTCAATTTCTTCTATGTACTCTTTAAGGCTTAATTTTACTTCGTTTATAGAGTATGGAGATGGATCTCCGGATTTATTTGCGCTTGTGGAAATAATTGGTTTATCG
>JABLXD010000047.1 GCA_013178285.1 Methanofastidiosum sp. | reverse complement strand
TAGTGTGGTTTGTGTGAGTAGTTTGAGGAAGGAGGGCATGTCTATTTGGATGGTGGTGGGGTTTCCGTTGAGTTTGGTTCCGTTGATGGTTGTGGTGGTGGGTAGTTTGTTGTTGTTTTCTATGTATCTTTGTGTTCAGTTCGCCGCTTCGGCAATTTGCGTATGTTAAATATAAAGGTCCTGCAGCGGCATAGTTCACGGGATTTGTTGTACCAATTTTTTGTTCAGAATTGGTTATATTTGTGTTATCTGAGCTTGCACAAACTCTCTCTAAGCTAAACAATTAATGGTAGGACATAAGTCATTTTGTTTCTATTTTTAAGAATAAAAAAATATAATTACTTTTGATTTTTCATTAATTTTTCCAAGAATATTTTTGCTGAGGATGACCAGGAGAATTTTGACGCGCGTTGTTTTCCTTTATTTATAAGGCTTTTTTGTAGGTTTACATCAGTTTCTAACTTTATTAAGGCCTCAGATAAATTTATTTCATTGTCAACATCCACATAATACGCAGCATCTCCACAAACTTCAGGTATCGATGTACATTTCGTAGTTATTACCGGACATCCCATAGACATGGCTTCCAAAACAGGAAGCCCAAATCCTTCATATTTCGAGGGATATATTAATGCAGTGGCATTGGAGTAAAGTAAAGACAACTCTTCATCAGTTATATAGCCTTTTTCTATAACTATGCCTGAATTTACTCCTTCAGTAACTAAATTCTTAAAAGATGGTGAAAAATAGTTTTTAGATCCGGTTAGAACCAGTTTATTTCTTAACTTTTTTTCTTCATGTAGTTTTAAAAATACTTTCAGCAATTTTTCCAGTCCTTTACGTGGATCATAACCTCCTACATAGAGAAAATATTTGAACTTAGGATTGCCTTTGCTTTCAGTTTTCACTTTTTTAAGAGTTGACCCATGTAAAATCACTTCTATATCCACATCTACTACAAAATTTTGAAGGATTTCTTTTTTTGAATATTCTGATACTGTGAATATTTTTTTGGAGCGATTAATACTGGTTTGTAAACTCTTTATATATTTATCTCTCTCATTTTTTGATTTAAAGTAATCAGGAATGGTCAAAGGTAAAACATCATGAATAGTTAGCACTATATTTGTATAAACCCTAATGAATGGGGGGACGTTGCCGTTCCAGGGGAAATGTACAAATTTGGGTCGATTCTTCAGTATATAACATGGCAATATTACATAGCGCCATAGGATGTTATTAATGTTGAGTTTATCTGTAAAATTTATACTGATTTGTTTAGATTTTATTCCATTAGGAAGACTAATTTTGAGAGGTTTTCTATGAATCACTGTCACTTCTAGTGAATGGTCGAGCTCTATGCATTTTTTGTATAGTTCTAACAAACTTTTGGCAATTCCAGTAGCTGGCTGTTCGAGAACAGTTCCATCAACTATTATTTTCATTCATCAACCATCCTCAGGTATTGCAATAAAATTCTCACTATCCGTTGCTTTAACATTATAACCAAATTCTTCTAAAAAAAGGATTAGATCTTTTACTTTGTAATTATAAGGGGTTGTGTTGAGGTCAGTAGCTTCAAATAGGATTATTGGTTTCATTGTTTCTATTGTTTTGAGTCCTCCTTTAATCACATCTAATTCACCACCTTCAACGTCCATTTTAATGAAATCAATGTTTTTTATGTTATTTTCAGTTACATAATCATCCAGTTTTTTTACATTAACTTCTATTACCTTTTCTAAAGGAGCTCTTTTAGTATCTTTTAATCCACCTAAACCTTCATGACCTTCTATCGGACAAAAAAACTTCATTTTGTCGTCTGAAGTACTGAGGGCTATTTGTTCAGTGATGATTCTACCATCATTCAAAATAGGATTAATTTCAATATTTTCATTTAAAAGGGAATAAATATTGGGATTTGGCTCAAATGAAAACAGTTTTCCGTTACTACCAATTAGATTGGCCATTAAAAGAGATATATATCCAACATTTGCCCCAATGTCAAAAACTGTCATTCCAGGTTTAACAAATTTCTTAATTAAATCTATTTCTTCTATTTCATATTTCCCGAAATATAAAAGGAAAGCGGAACCACTACTAAACCTAACAATAAATTTAAAACCATGTTCTGTGTTTATTATGGTTTCTTTCGCTCCGGTTCTTGTAAAAAAGGTCCATTTAAGTCTGTGTATTATTTTCTTAATTGACATCATATCTCCCATAATGTTTGTGAATAATCTTCAAATCTGCTTTAGAGTATAATTATTATTTTATTAATAGATTGTTTAGCAATATTCTATGATGATTATGATTTAGAGCTTATAAGACTTTAATATTAAATATTAAGAGTTAGGTAGTCTTTTAATTGAAGCATTAATAAACTTTTCCAATGGATTAATTTAAATTATTGTAGAAAGATTTAATCAATTTCATTATAACAATATAGGGTGTTAGGTTTTTTCATTTCAGCAGTTGTTGTTGCTTGTCATCGGCTTTAAGTTTGGATTACTCTAAGGCTCTTAAAGTAATCTTATGATCTGTGGTTTTTTTGCTACTGATTGTTATGCATAAAAAGGTACTTTTCATATCCCACTATGTTCTTATAAGTATTGGTGTTAAAGTCTTCAATTTTGCTTTTTATATGGACTTTTAAAGCAGTCCATTTTATTGTATAATTTATCTAATTTAGTTACTAGACGTTTTACAAATGTTTTCAGTGGAGTTTCCACGCTACACAACTATAAGGGGTAGTTTAATTGGCTGAAAAACTCTGTTTTTTCGTGTATTTTTCTTTAATCGGATTAAAGGAACGATTATTATTAGTCCAGTTAATCCAGAATAATAGTTTTTAAAGATGAAATAGCCTTTCAGGGCAATTAAAGTCTCATTTTTTAGTATTCTTCTTCTTTTTAGGTCTTCCAGGATTTCAAGATAAAATTTGAACTTCACATGAACACCGGAGTGGAATAGCATGGTCATATGGGTTTTACAAGTGTCATATATCCATTACTATTTGTTAATTGCCTCCAATATAATTACTTTTTGGAGCTAGAGAAGTTATAATTCCTAGCCCGTTTTTCTTCTAAAAGTTCGATCATCATAATACTTTTTTGTCAAGATTATATTCTAAATACGGATATCAATTGAATCAAATGATTATTCTTCCTATTTTCAATTATATCCCCTTTTAAATTCTTTATATCAGACTTTTTAAAACAAAATTGATAGTACTTGCATCTTCAAAACGTGAAGAAAACTCTGAAATTTCCAGATAACCTAAGTTGATAAAACATGAATACTTTTCTTAACTCTTACTGTTATTTAACTGAATAACAACATATTTAATATCAATTCCATAAAACATGGCAATTAATCTAATTTATATAGCGCTTAACACCTTATTAACGGGTTTCATACTCTTTTAGACTTATTTTCTACAGGGTTTCTCCATGAGTCGATATCTATAAATATATTACTTCCAACAAGTTACATTTAAGGTTTTTTAAAGCGCGAGCTAATGGTATTTTCATTTTAATCGCCAAAAATATTATGTAAAAGTCATTATTTAAGTTTTCTATATAAAAATCCTTTAAAATCAATATAACAATTCTTAAGAATGTAATTTTATAAAACAGATATAATACGCACAGATTTAAGCAAAAGATCAGTTTAATTGCCCAGATTTTCACATTAAATCTAACAATTAATAACCTACATAATTATAAAAATAGTTATGGAATTTTATAATTTTTATCTATTATTATTTAAAAAAGTTAGATTAAATTACCCTATTTTTTAATTATCGAGTTCGAAAATCTTTAAAATCTTTTTTAAGCTATTTATCTATTTATTTTCTTTGCATGAACATAATATGGTTCTGAGGGAGAATGAAAGAAAAATTCATCTTATTTACTTATCTTTAGATACTAGCTCCAAACAATACAATTTTATATTTTTATTATAATCAAGTTGTATTAAGTCTATCTGTGATGCTTAGTGAATGTACCAATGAATTGAATTTAAAAGATTATTTAAGCCTATAGAATAACCATTAATCTGTTTAGTTTATTTATTTTTATAAATTTTCGTTTGATTGTCTTTATATGCATGTATACTAATGGCTGCCGGGAAGAAATATATATTTGCTAATAAGAAATCCGTTAAATTAATTACTTTCCCTAACGGAGGATAAGATGATAATTTTTTTAGCATATTCAGAGGTTTGAAAAGAATTAACCAATCGCGTAAAGCACTGTCTAAATATTGTATCTTGTTTATTTTAAATCCGGATTGTTCAACTAAATATTTAATTTGATTTTTATTATAACGGCGTAGATGTCCAACTTTCTCATCATGCTCAAATTTTCCTGTAAATAATTTACTCATAAAAACAAGAGATGAATAGGATGTTGGGGTGATCAATAATAGATTTCCACCAATTTTTAGAGATTCAAAGATTTTCTTTAAAAATATATCATCTTGTGGAACATGCTCAATAACATGATTACAAATAATAAAATCAAAGGCTGCTTCTTCATTCCAATCAGAAATAAAATCAATTGACTTGAATTTAGCATTGTATAATTTATGATGATCTCTGTTATTTTTAGCAGATTCTATTGCATTACTTGCAATGTCTATTCCTGTAACTTCACATCCACACTTTGCCATATATAAACTTAAAGTACCATTATTGCATCCTAAATCCAATACCTCTAGACCAGGGCTTAAATAGGGGCGGATTTGTTTGAGTATTTGTCCATAGATAAAGTCATCGTCTTTAGGAATTGAATATATGCTTGTATCTCTATCGTAGCATTTTTCATAAAATTCTTTTTGATTTTCAGATGATGTGTTTTTCATAATCGTCCCAATCTTTTTATTATATTCAACTTAAGATTTTACAGTTTATGATATAGACCTTTAAAATATATATGATTAAGCTTGTCTGTTTTATGTGGAGTTTGTCAATGCGTAAATTTCTTGGGTTTCGTTTAAGCCGTAGAATATTATTATTCCTAATAAAAATACATTTATGTAGGCTTTTAATAGGCGGAAAGTTTGGGTTTGAGTGTATATGGCCTAATCATAATTTTTCTTTGAGAAATTGGAATACTTTTTCGATCGATTTTCAATTTTGTTCGGCGAATATCCTCTTATTTGGGAAGTAATTCGAATAATAGGTTTCGTAACTCTTGATAAATTGTTCGTAATTGTTTTCAGTTAATATAATCTAAAGGATTTATTATTTTATCTATTAACACTTCTAATATTGGTTTTTCATTGGAAATATTAAATGAAGAAATTTTTGTATTTGTTTATACCGTTAGATAATTACATTTAACAGTTAAAACCCTATCTACAATTACTAGCTGTTCTTTTCTTATAAATCTTCTTCTTTTTCTTCTTTTGAGTTCATGCATTATTAATCGAATATTTTTATTATGGGGTTTAACCACGATAGATTAGTTTTGATAGTGCTCTTAATGTTTCATATTTTACTGCTAAGATGTAATTTTTTGAATCCTGCGTAGTGACCTTTAGAGGTAGAAAAGTCTTTTTTGTAGTCTTCAAAAAAGGTATGTCTTCTTTAATTATTCGTGAATAAACCTTTCTTACTAGTTTTATAATTTAACAAGTCGAAATATTATAAGAATAATTCCAGAGCTTTTTCACGTTTTTTTTTT
>JABLXD010000046.1 GCA_013178285.1 Methanofastidiosum sp. | reverse complement strand
TAAGAATTTACGGAGTTTTTCACGGTTTTTCACCTCAAAGTAAACATGTGAAACTTCTAAATTAAAATATGAAGCTAGTAAAACTATCTTCAGCATAGTTTGATATCTTTTAATGCTTTGCAGCCCGATTTCTGAGCTAATTATTGCTGAAATGTTCTACTATCGATAAGTTTAATATACTTTTGCCGAACAAGGTCCAAATAGGGTCTTTTGAATCAGGATTTAGCAGGATATTCATTTTTATCACCCAAAAAAATATTATATCCCATAATTGATAAATCTTTCGATTCTTAAGACCCTATTATGATATATAGAGATTTTTCGATTGTACTTTTATTAAAGACATTCGGATAACTATTGATGTATGAAATCATAACAAAAAAATCCATAAATTTCCATATCAAATCAGACACCCTGTTCCCAAAGATGATTTCAAAATCCAAAAAATTAGACGACATAATAACCTATCCTCTAAGTATTTAAAGATAAAAAGCATAAAAAAGAAGCAAAAAAGTCATACAACACATTAAAAAAAAATATTATTGCAAAAAATAAAGAATTGGAGTTATTACAAGCCCATACGTGGTAAAATCGAAGACTTCTTTAAATTATGCAAATCAGGAATAAGCCTGAAAAAATTACACAAAATATAAACCTGAATCAGCCAAAAGAACCGCAACAATAAATGTATTTTTAGCAGGACTCATCACAATACTCAGCTACAACTCAAAAACAGCCCTACAAAAACTCTCAGAAAACTAAAAAACTAAGACCCTAAAGAAGTTATTTACACTACATAATCCGGTCTAATGATCAATCATTGCCCATCTTAAAGGTGTTCCTTTAGGGATGTCTTTAGCTGCTTTTTTACCAATAATTGCGGTAATGTGCTTAGGATGAAGACCATAACCCGGACGTATAGATCTTGTATTCTCTTCAGAAAAGACTTCTCCTTGCTTAATATCTTTAATTGCAAATAATGAACGTGAAAAATTTCGGTTATGTATTGCCATTTCACTTAGTTCGTAACTAACTTCACCCATAGCTGTTTCTACCTCTCTAACAGAGTTAACCATGCTTCTAAATTCATCTGGCTCCAATGAGAATTGAGAATCGGGTCCACCTAAGTTCCTATCCAAAATGAAATGTTTTTCTATTATTTTAGCCCCCATAGCTACTGATGCAATGGAAACAGAATTTCCAAGCGTATGATCAGAGAGTCCAACAATAGTTCTGAATGTTTCTTTCATATGAGGGATAGTTTTGAGATTTATTTCCTTTAGTGGTGCTGGATATGATGATGTGCATTTCAAAAGAGCAATTTCATCATTTCCTTCGTTTTTACATGTTTTGACAGCTAGCTCTATGTCACAAAGTTCCGCAACACCAGTTGAAATGATAATCGGTTTGCCAGTGGATGCAACATTTTCAATAAGCGGTATGTCAGTTATTTCAAAAGATGCAATTTTATACGCAGGCACCCCCATATCTTCCAGAAAATCAACTGATGTTTTGTCGAAAGGTGATGAAAATACGATTAGTCCCAATTTTTCTGCTATCTTTTTGAGTTTAGGTTGCCATTCCCAAGGCATGTGTGCTTTTTGGTAAAGATCATAAAAGGTAGAACCATCCCATAATGTATCTTGCATTATTTTAAAATAATCATTATCACAATCGATGGTCAGAGTATCAGGAGTGTAGGTTTGCATTTTTACTGCGTCAGCACCTGATTTTTTAATCGATTTGATGGTATCCACTGCTAGGTTGAAATCTCCCAAATGATTTGCTGATAATTCAGCAATAATAAATACAGGGTTTTTCCCACCAACTCCCTTGTTCCCAATTTTAAAACTCATTTTAACCACTAACTTTGTAGATATACTCAAAAGCTTTTTGATTTTTAATGGAAACACTTCCTTTGTATTTAAAACCCAAATCTTCAAATAATTTTAAAGATTTTTGATTGTTTTCTTTTATGTAAGCCTTGATTATTCTAATTTGTGGGAAATTTAACTTTAAGTAATCCATGGCTCTTATAAGGGAATTTCTACCGAGACCAATTAGTCTAAATTCTTTTTTTATGCTGATGCTTACTGTTGCTGAATTATCTTCAAGATCGAAACGTACTTGGCCTGCAAATTCATTTGCAATGTTTATTACAAGGAAAACATTATTTTGGTCTTCAATTTTATTTTTGAACCATTTTTTATGTTCCTCAAGTATTATTTTGGAAGTATTAAATGAATTCTGTCTTACTTCCTCTTCATTTGACAGTTCAAGTACATCATAGACATCATTACAAGTTGCTGGTCTCATCTTTAGTTTATCAACATAATATTTGTTTAAAGAATATTTAGCTACTCTAAGAGCTCCTTTACCATCAACTAATGTTTTTCCAATATTCCTTTTTTTTAATCTAATCTTTTCATCGTTTAATATATTTAATTTGCTTAAAACGTTATTAAGCAAATCTTCATCATCCCAATACCCTGCAAATTCAATAAAGCCGACTTTTTCCCAATTATTAACATTATGTGTTTGATTACTAGCTACTGAAATTGCTATAGTTGGTAAACCCACTCGAGCTAGTTCATAAAGGGTTTGCCCACCTGCAGATATCGCGATATCAGATTCAAGCATGGTTTTTAACATTACATTTGCATCTGGATAATATATAAGCTCAGTTCTTTCATCTTTCAAATTTTCAATTTCAAGTATATTTTTAAATCCACTGCCAATGATGATTTTTTTATTCAGTGAATGATAATTATCATTTAACAACTCCAATATTTTTGGAGTTAAATTTCTTAAATCATCCCCCCCAAATGTTACCATAACAGTTTCAACATTGGACTTAACTTTTTTTTCAGGAGTATCCCAAAATTCCCGTCTTAACGGTATAAACTGACTACCTAGCAAGTAATCTATTTCATTTGAGAATGAGTAATCTATTTTTTCAGCATTAATTGAACCATTAACTACGATCCCTTTTGGATAATTGATTCTATTATTGTCATCAATAGAAATTGCAACAGATGCCAAACTTGAAATTTTTTTATAAAGTGATTCATCTAATAAATAAGAATCTATAACTATAATATCGGAACCCTCTAATAATCTAAAAAGTTTATCAGGGCATCTCAACCAGTCAAAAATTTCATAAGTCGTATTTTTAAGAAGTAATTCAACTGAGAAGTCACCATTGACAATAAATTGTACCGCAAATGCGTTCTCCTTAAATGCTTGATACAATGACAAACAACGGGTCACATGGCCAAAACCAATTTTACTACTTCCTTCAGTTATTATAACAATTTTCATTTTATCTTGCCTAATTATTGAACTCAAGAAGTAAAGTCCTGATTAATATTATTATTTATTACTTTTTCTAAATAATCTTTGACATTATTTAATTCTTGAAGTTCTAAAATTCTCAAAGCCTCTTCACATTCATCTTCAAAATTATTAAATGATTTTTTAGCAATTATTTTTTTATTAATAAGACATAACCATGGTTTAGTATCAAACAAATTTATGATATCATTTAAATTAAAAAACTGATTTTTTTGGTAAAGATAATCAAAAATTGAACATAATAATGCATAATCTTCTTCTGTGTCTAAAGTTATCCTTATCTGAGATATTGAAGGCCCATTAATACACACATTTTCAGTTTTAAATTGATCCAAGTTATTGTGAACATATAATGTAACGTGTTCTTTCTCTGAAAAATTTTTGACATTATCAAAACACTTTTTAAGGGCTTTGAAATTAATTACTTCTACATCTAACCCCACAGGGAAAGTTCTATTTAACGTGTTCGACGTATAATCTGAATTTTTTTTAAGATGGGTTTCTATTATTAAATCTACTATTTCTGGATCAATACATGGACAATCACTTGTAATCCTTACCACAATATCTAAATCATTTTGTTTCGCTGCTAAATAATATCTTTCAAGCACATTTTCGGTACTACCTCTAAAAAAAGGCACATTCAATTTCTTTGCTACATCAACTATTTTTATATCATCCGACTCTTTGGTGGTGGCAACGATAATTTTATCTATTTTTTTGGAATTTTTTAATCTGTAAATAACTTGCTCTAAAACAGTTATGTTGCTATCGTATGGCAAATATTTTAAGACCTTTTGAGGAAATCTAGTAGATGAGGTTCTGGCCTGAATTATTGCGCCGACTTTCATTCCAACACCACAAATAATCAACTATAAACTTTCAAAAACCTTAAAAAGCTTATCTATCACATAATCAACATCTTCATCATCCATTGTCGGATACATTGGGATACTTATCTCTCTATGATAGAAATCTTCAGCTACAGGACATAAACCTTTTTTATAACCAAGTTTTTGATAATAAGGTTGTAAATATACAGGAATATAATGAACTTGAACACCTAAACCTTCATTTCGCAAATTAGAGAATAATTCCCTTTTATTCTTCTTAAATTCATCTTCAATTAGAATAGGAAAAAGATGATATGATGATTCACAGCACTCTTTTTCAGTGATAGTTTTAAAGTAGGGATTATTATCAAACGCATTATTATACATTTTTGCTATTTTCCTTCTTCTTTTGATGAATTTATCTAATTTATTAAGTTGTGATAACCCCAAAGCAGCCTGAATGTCAGTAATCCGATAATTATAACCCAAATAATGCATTTCATAGTACCAGTCGCCTTCAGGCTCATTAAAAAATTTATTTTTAGTAATACCATGAGAACTAAACATCTTTAATTTATCATAGTATTCCTCTTTATTGGTCAAGACAAGACCTCCTTCACCAGTAGTTAAATGTTTGACTGGATGAAAACTAAGAATAGTCATGTCAGAATAAAGGGAGTTTCCGATTTTTTTCCCATTATATTTGGCACCAATTGAATGCGCTGCATCTTCGATGATCTTAACGTTATTATCTTCAGCTATTTCAGATAATTCTTTAAGAGCAACAGGATTTCCACTGTAATGAACTGGAACAATGAGCTTAGTTTGATCAGTGATTTTTGCTTTGACTTTAGAGATATCGAGGTTCCCTGTCTCTTTTTCTACATCAGCAAACACAGGATTTGCATTTAAATATAAAGCTGCATTTGATGTTGCAACAAAAGTATTAGGGGAAGTGATAACTTCATCACCTTTTTTTAATCCGAAAGCGAAATAAGCTCCGTGAAGTGCTGAAGTACCTGAATTAAAAGCTACTGCATATTTAGAACCGCAATATTCTGCTAATTTTTTTTCAAATTCGCCTATTTTAGGACCCTGGGTAATGAAATCTGATTTTAAAATATTTACCACACTTTCAATGTCATCCTGATCTATAAACTGCTTCCCATAAGGTAAAAATTTAATAATAACCACCTAATAGACTATATCTATTTTCTCCAGCAGAAAACTAATTTCATCTACGGAAAGCCAGGTTTCATTGTTATCTGATGAATATCTAAACCTATCTTTCACTTTTTTACCACCAGACTTATTATTAAGAGTTTCCCACCAATCAAAATCAGGGTAGATGACGTAATGATCATCATACTCATAAGTTGTTCTTGAGTCTTCTTCCGTTATCATCACTTCATGAAGCTTTTCCCCAGGCCTGATCCCAACATCTTCAAATTCACAGTCATTCTTCATTGCTCTAGCTAAATCAGTGACCTTAAAAGAAGGGCATTTTTTAACATATAACTCCCCTCCTTTAGCTTCCTCAATAGCTTTTATAACAAGATCAACAGCTTCATCGAGGGTTATCCAAAATCTAGTCATTCTGTAGTCAGTTATAGGAATAACATTCTTATTTTGATCTATTAATGACTTGAAGAACGGAATGACCGAACCACGACTTCCAGAGACGTTGCCATATCTAACGACACTAAAAAGAGTAGCTTTATCTCCAACATAAGCATTCCCAGAAATAAATAGTTTATCAGAAACAAGTTTAGTGGCACCATAAAGATTTACGGGATTTACCGCTTTATCTGTAGATAACGCAATGACCTTTTGTACCCCTTTATCAATAGCTGCATTGATTATGTTTTCAGCACCATGTATATTAGTTTTAACAGCCTCTATTGGATTATACTCCGCTGCAGGAACTTGTTTTAATGCTGCTGCATGTATCACAATATCTACACCATCAAAAGCCCTATATAATCTTTTTTCGTCCCTTACATCTCCAATGAAAAATCTAATTTTGTGGGAATGTACTTTAAATCGACTTTGCATTAAAAACTGCTTATATTCGTCTCTTGAATAAATAATAATCTTTTTAGGATTATATTGACTTAAAACTCTTTTTGTAAATTTTTTACCAAAAGAGCCTGTTCCTCCTGTAATAAGGATTGTTTTATCATTAAGCATTTTCAATTACCCCAATCTTTAATATTGATATAGTTTACATATATATGGCTCTGTAGAAATCATTTAGTATGATGGGATCACTACTTTAGTATTATAATGTAATACTGGAGTGATCCCATGTGTGATTTTGATCCTGATGAACTTATAAAATTTACTACAACCGCGTTAAAAGTGGCTGAAATGACCTTACCTGCTTATTCATGTAATATATTCAAAACAGATTTACACATAACACCAACATATGGCATTAATATGTTTAATGAAACTTTTGAGGCTGAAATACCGTGAAATTGTTCAAATTGTGAAATTAATGCCCAAAATACAGGAAATACTAGGCTTAAAAAAGATCCCACTTAAAAAAGATCCCACATTTCACCACACTTCAAAAATTCTTCAAACGTTTCGGATCCCCATTTTCTTCGATAAAATGCTAAGCCAAACAGTTGAATTATTTGATATAAATGAACCATGGGTATCTATAGATGGAACTGACCACTCCAGAGACCAAACCAGCCTATATTACGCTAAAAAAATCAAAAAACAAAAGGAAAAAAGAAGAAAAAGCTAAATTAAAACCAAACAGCAATAGACACCAAAAAACAAGCATATATAGCTCAAAAAGTAGCAAAAGGCTAGACATGATTCTAAAGATGCAATACCAACTATAAGGAAAACAAAAATATAAAAACCGTCATGGCTTCAGCTTTAGACAGAGCATTCGACAGTGAAGAAATACACACAGTCATAAACTAAGAATACAAAAATAGCAACCAAACATGATACCAGACCCCAAAAAAAACGGATCAAAACAGGTAAATACTGATTAAGCATGCAATCATTATTCAGCAAAAAACGATACCATCTAAGGAGCATTGTAGAAACAGTGATTTCAGTTTTAAAAGAGTATTCGGAGATAAAAACAATAGCAAAAATGATCGTTTAAGAAACAAAGAAAGCAAACTACAAAACATCTGTTATAACCACACCACTACGTAAAAACACTTATAGTTCAAATCCTAAAAGGATTTCTAATAGCCATAAAAATCTGAAAAGATAAGTTATTCAAAATTCGCTAATAATTATTAGGTGATCTCTTGAGTGATTATAAAGTATTTGTACAAAGAATAGGTTTAATAGGAATAACTAACATTCTAATAGCAATAAGTTCCATAATAATATTACCTATTCTAACAAAGAACTTGAGTATAGATGATTATGGAATATATATACAACTAAGTGTCACCATATTTTTGATATCCAACTTAGTTACGTTAGGATTACCTTATGCAATGGTAAGATTTTTGGCAGCATCGAAAGAAAAAAATGAAATACAAGAAGGATTTTATTCTATAATTTTTATTGTTCTTATTCCCACATTAATTATAGCCTTTCTATTATTTATCTCCTCACAGTTCATTGCAAACTTGCTATTTAATGGAAATACCATAATTACCAATATTTTATCTGTGATTATTATAATAGTAAGCTTAAATAATCTTTTTTTATCATATTTCAGAACATTTCAACAAATAAAAAAGTATTCATTTATAATGTTTCTTCAAGCATATTTGAATGTTTTTTTAATCTCGTATTTTGCATTATATAGATATGGGATACTTGGAATTACTATTGGACTTCTAATAACATATATCGTTACTACTTTAATCATGGTACTTTTCATTATATTAAATATAGGATTTAAAGTTCCTAAATTCATTCATATAAAAGAATATTTATCTTTTAGCGTGCCTACTATTCCCAGTAATCTATCTTACTGGATAGTTGATTCCAGTGATCGGTACATAATCGGTATTTTACTTGGCACTTCTTTTGTAGGATATTATTCTCCAGGTTACAGTTTAGGACAAATAATAACCATGTTATTTGTTCCTTTTTCAACACTTTTACCTTCAGTAGTGTCTAAATATTATGATGAAAATAAAAATCAGGAACTAAGAACTGTTTTGACTTACTCACTAAAAATTTTTTTAATTTTTGCAATCCCATCAGTAGTTAGTATTTCTTTACTGTCCAAACCATTGCTAATCATATTAACCACACCAGAAATAGCCACTAATGGTTATTTAGTAACCCCCTTTGTGGCAATTAGTGCATTATTAACTGGAATTTTTGGTATTTATGTTTTAATAATTATATTAAAAAAGAAAACAAAATTGATAGGTGTTGTATGGATAATTGCGGCTATATTTAACCTTATATTTAATATAACTCTTGTTCCTTATTTTGGAATTATTGCCGCTGCATTCGTGACATTAATAGCATATGCAATTGCATTTGTGATAATATTCTTCTATTCTTCTAAATACATAAAGCTTGATTTGAATTTAGGACTAAAAAAAATAATCATATCATCAATTTTAATGGCAGTGTTTATCGTGTATACACATCCTAATGGAATTATTAACATATTGTTAGTAATGGGGATATCCTTTGTAATTTATATGTTACTAATGATATTGTTAGGTGGAATAAAAAAAGATGAACTTAAATTTATTAAATGGATTATAAGCAGGAGTTAACTTAATAAATCAGATTATAGGTATAATGAAATATAATTCTTTATATTTCCTTTTAATTGGTTTGGAAATCATGAAATGGATTAAATTTTTATATAATACACTTTCAAAAAAATCGCTTCCTAATCCCTCAATATCTACAAAGAATTTCTATTAACCTTCTTTGCTATTATTGTATTAATATTTTTTGAGAATTGAATCCGGCTCTGATTATTCTTAACGTTGAATTAAGAGCATTTAAATGTTATTTTGCCCATATAGTATTTCTGAAATCTTTTAACGATTATATTTTCGAGGAGGAGTATGCGCGTCTTGAAAAGCTTTGTGATAGTTGGGGGAAGTTGAACCATTGATTGATTGGGAGAAGTCTGGCATTAATTTATTATAGGGTGTCTGTTTTATGTGGAGTTTTTCAAGGTGTAGATTTCTTGGATTTCGTTTTAGCCGTAGGATTATTATTATTCCTAGTAAAAGTACATTTAGGTAGGCTTTTTTATTGACTGAGCGTTTG
>JABLXD010000045.1 GCA_013178285.1 Methanofastidiosum sp. | reverse complement strand
AGAAAAATTAATCAATTTCTTCTATTCTCTTCTTTTTACTATAAAATAATTTTTTAGTATCTTTAAAAAATCTTTCTTGTAGAACTAAAAATGAAGGTAAAACAACAAAGTAATCGCTGCGCAGCTAAATACTCCGACAAATAGAAGTTTACCCAAAACATCAAGAAAATTAAGTGTTGCCGCCAATATCGCCATAAATCCAAATCCTGCAACTACTGAAGATAGTATCACTGGTTCAAATATTCCCTGAACTGTGTTTACTATTCTTTCAACCATAACTGGACTTCTCTCTAATCTAAATCTATTTATTGTCTGGATGGCAAAATCAATTCCAATACCTGCCATAATAGACAAAATACCTACTAGTCCTGAGTCCATAGTTGTTCCCATAAATCCTGCTATCCCCATCATCCACATAATTCCCACTCCAACTGCTAATAATGGGATAACTCCATAACGAACTGACATAAAAGTCAACATTACACAAGCTAAAATTCCAATCAATCCTAAAGTTGAAAGTTTTGATAACTCAGGCATAATAATATCAGTCAATTCTCTAATCATTGAAATGGTACCACCAGGCTGAACTGAAAGTGGCGTCATAGTTAGTACATTTTTAATGTCATCATAGAGTTGCAACTGATCAGCACCTTTAGAAACATCCAATCGTAAGATAAGATACTCTAAGCTATCAGACACTTCAAGTCTTCTCTTCAAATCTTCTTTTGGAAGATATATGTCTTTAATATCTAAATTGAAAGAAGAGCCTTCTACATTGTAAATATTAATCAGCTGATTATTAAGTGAATAGACTTCTTTCAATAAATTTGGGGATAGAACGTTTTCTGACTCTATTAAAACTAACATTGAGTCATATCTCTGGAATTTATCCTGTAAAGTATTAAATACTTTCATTACTTGTGAATTTTCTGGTAGAGAACTCTCCTCCGTTTCCTCTACAACTTTTATGTAACTCATACCTGATGCAAGTAATAGGGTCAAAACAATGCCCACTAGGAGGAAAGATTTCGGTTTTCTGGCCTGCAACTCAGAAAACTTTCCAATTTTCTTTTCTAATTTTTTATTCTTTATTTCAATTCCACTTACAGTCCATTCTTTTAAGGACATTAAACAAGGCAAAAAGAAAAACGCGCCTATCAAGCAGTTAATTATACCTAACGAAAGAGTCTGACCAAGATGCACAACTGAAGGCATAGAAGAAAAAGTTAAGGCAACAAACCCTGCAATGGTAGTCGTGCTTGACCCAATAGTACCTTTTCCAACACCTGCAATCATCGCGATTACCCTTGTTTCATTAGGCGCCCCTTTTTTTGCTTCTTCCCTGTACCTTGACATCATAAATATTCCATACTCTGTTCCAAGCCCGATAATAATTGCACCAAATGTTCCAGTGGCCATACTTATAGGCACCCCCATCATAGATAGTTGCCCCGTAGTCCAAATCATTCCAAGAACGGGAGGCGCAATAACTAAAAATGATTTAACATGAAAAATCAAAGTTAATAATATTAGTATGATTAACAATGCAAAAAGAACAGTTTTTATTATATCTTCTTGCAAAATTTCAAGTAAAGTTTTAATTAGAATTGGTGTTCCAGTAATCTCATAATTTAATCCATATAGTTCTTCCTTTTCTACTTCTTCTTCGACTATTTTAATTATTGAATTAATGCTTGATTGATCATAAACAAAACTTGTGGTCTTCACCAATACAATAGCTGCAGAATAATCGCTTGATATCAGTTGTGGCATTTTTTCTGCTGCGTCTTTTAGATAAATTTCATTATCTGGAATTCCTCCGAATAATGAATAGTAAATAGAACCCGGACCTACAGCATCTAAAATTTCAGGTCTAGATTTTAATCTTTGCTCCAGTCTGTAGATACTTTCTAAGGATTTTTTGTTTCTGATATCTGAAACTTCATCAAGATTAGTTTCTAAAAGAATTATTATGGCCTCTTCTGCACCAAACTCATTTGTAATTAACTCTTGAGTTTTTACAACATCAAAATTTTGAGGGATCTCTTTCATCATGTTCGATTCAAAACGAAGATTCAGTGATTGAGAACCAAAAAATAAAGTCAAAACTAACATTGCAATTACGATAATCTTAGAGTATCTGTATTCTAAAACCCCCAATTTACCGAGAAAAGTATCCCTCAACTCATGCATTAATACTCCTCTTTTTGCGATCTAAACATTATATTTTTTAAACTTATTAAAATTATTGGGTAAAATGATTAAAAAAGCCCCAAAGTGCCCCGAATGTAGATCCGAAAAAACTGTTCTCATTATATATGGTATTCCTAGTCATGGACTTTTAGATGGTTCCCAGAAAGGAGATTACATACTAGGGAGTTGCAAGATAGAACCAGAAGCCCCAAGATACCATTGTAAGCGATGTAAAAATGAATGGAGTAAGCTAGAGGATGATCCCGAAATTTTTGACATTATGATTGGCCTTAAAATTAGGGCCAGATCAAAACTTCAACAATTCTTCTTCCCATACTTCCTTACATTCACATTCATACTCTAAGATTTTTGGATCATTCTTAAGAGAAAATTCTAAAATCTTTTTTTCAATCTCTCTGTTGCAGGCCTTGCAATTTTTAGGGCCACGTGACCTTCCAAATGCAACAGGGTGACAAATTATATCTGGCCTTAAATTTGAGGTCTCTTTTAATATCTTTAGAATACTCCAACCCCAAGGGGGAGAATACTCTCCTTTTTTCCATAGATATTCAACTAGTGTATTTTTATGAATTGTCATTGGATTAAATGAAATTACATCTGCAATATTTTCTATTGTCTTTGCAGATTCAATTGCGTCATATATGGCTTCTTTTTCATTTAAGAATGGAGGCTTAATCATAAGATAGGCCTTATTTTTAATACCTAATTTTTTTAATATTCCGCTTGCAGAGAGAAAGTCTTCAAATTTAAATCCTTTGTTAATTGAATGTTCAAGTATCTTGTTATTTGCTGACTCTAATCCTACTGCAACTTCAATTTGAAGATCCTCATTTCCCATTATTTCCAGTAAATACTCTTCTTTGATATATTCTGGTCTTGACTCTAAAGTAACTTCATCTATCCCTTTTTCAGAAAGAAATGAAACTATCTTCTTTGCACATTCAAAGCTGACTTCTCTTGGATCAAGAAAACTACCAGATGTAAAAAGTTTGACCTTTCTTATCTCTTTATCATAAGCATTGTCAAACTCATCAACAATCATCTTGAAGATATCTATTGAAGGATCAACAGGAGAATCTTCAAAGTATGAGCACATATTGCACCTTCTCCATCTGCACCCAACAGTTGGTAAAATTATTGAAAGTGCTTTTGATTCTTTACCCTGAACGTTTTCCCTATTATAGAAGAACATTAAATTCTCTAAATGAACTGAGTTTAAAAGCCTCACTCAAAGAGACAGTTCATGCAGTTTACAGCTATAATAGAAATTACAAATGCAATAACTGCAAATGCAATCCAGATCCTTCTTCTGTAATATCTTTCAGAAATATATATAATAAAAAAAGATGTTGAAAGAAAATAACATAATAATGGAAATATTGGCATCGTGATAAGTAAAAATAGATTGTATCCCATAAGATAAAGTGACCACTCAATGCCACTCCAGCTGACGCCTATAAAAACAACACCAAAAATGAACAATTCTTCTGCTTTTTTGTAATCCTTATCTCTTAAAAAAAGAGAATAAATAATTAAAAAAGAACTCAATATAGAGCTTAAAATCGAATAGTGAAACCCTAAAGATTCAAGACCCATTTTATTCCAGCACTGCACCTTTATCAGATGAAGATACAAGTTTTCTATATCTCAAAAGCATTCCAGGTATGTCTTTCTTTGGAGGCTTAACAGTCTTTAATCTTTCTTCTATTTCTTTATCAGTAAGCGCAACTTCAAGCTTTCTCTTTGGTATATCTATTCTTATGATATCTCCATCTTTTACTGCAGCAATTGGCCCTTTGTCAAAAGCTTCAGGGGATATATGGCCTATACAAGGGCCTCTAGTTCCTCCAGAAAATCTTCCGTCTGTAATTAAGGCCACAGATTCAGCTAATCCCATGCCTGCAATCAAACTTGTTGGCTCTAACATCTCTCTCATTCCAGGGCCACCTTTTGGACCTTCGTATCTTATCACTACCACCATTCCTGACTTAATTTTTCCAGCAAGTATGGCTTTAGTCGCCGCCTCTTCACTTTCAAAGACTTTGGCCTTGCCTTCAAACTTCATTATTTTATCGCTAACTGCTGTCTGTTTCACAACTGATCCATTAGGCGCAAGATTTCCCTTAAGGATGGCTATTCCACCTTGTTTGTGGTAAGGATTATCTGTGTTCCTGATTGTATCGGATTTAACCATCTTTGTCTTTTTTAGGACGTCCCCAAGCGAGTTCCCCATAATCGTCTTTGTTTCAAGATTTAGTTTATCTTTTAATCTAAGTAATATCTGTGGTATACCCCCAGCATCATCAAAATCTCTCATAAAGAACGGTCCACCTGGCCTTAAATTTACAAGATGGGGCGTTTCTTTTGATAATTTATCAAATAAGTTTAATGGAAGATTAAGTCCAAACGCATGAGCAACAGCTGGCAAATGTAGTGCAGTATTTGATGATCCGCCTATTCCCATATCAACTCTTATAGCATTTTCAAAACTGTTTTTAGTGACTATGTCCCTCGGTTTGAGATCTTTCTTTACTAGTTCTACTATGAGTTTTCCCGTTTGATATGCTATATCTTCTTTTCTCTTGTCATTAGCATGAATTGTTGCACTTCCTGGGATAGATAATCCTAGGGCTTCTGTCATACATGCCATAGAGTTTGCCGTGAATAATCCTGCACAAGCACCCGCACCAGGACAACTTCTTTTTTCTATCTCTTTCAGTTCTTTTTCAGAAATCTCTCCTTTCTTAAAACTACCAATAGCCTCAAAAATTGAGATAAGATCCAGTCTTTTACCATTATACTCTCCAGGCTCCATTGGGCCTCCAGTTACCATAGCTGCAGGTATGTTCACTCTACCGGCAGCCATAAGCATACCGGGAGTTATCTTGTCACAGTTTGTGACTCCAATCCAACCATCAAACAAGTGGGATGAAACCATTAATTCTACTGAATCAGCAATTATATCTCTTGAAGGAAGTGAGTATCTCATACCTTGGTGCCCCATTGCAATTCCATCACATATACCAGGCATTCCAAATTCAAATGGTATGCCTCCAGCATCTCTAATGCCTTTCTTCACAAGTTCTGTAAGTTTTCTAAGATTAATGTGACCTGGAACTATTTCGGAATATGCAGATGCAACACCTATGAAAGGCTTCTTAAAATCTGCATCTTTAAGACCATCTGCCCTTAATAATCCTCTGGCACCTGCTTTGTCAATATCATCTTTAATAATTGAACTTTTCACTTAATCACATCCACAAATTTTGACAATCCATATTCAACACTATCTACAAGGGCGTACCAACTTGCAGTTATTATGTTCTCTGAAACTCCAACAGTATCCCAAGTCTTATTATATCCGTGGGTTCTTATCAAAACTCTAACAACTGATCCAGTTCCTTCTTCTCCTTCAAGTACCCTTACCTTATAGTCAGTAAGATTGAAGTTCTTAATTTCTGGGTATGCACCAATAAGGGCTTTTCTTAAGGCCTTGTCCAGTGCATTTACAGGTCCGTTACCCTCAGCAGCTGTATGGAACTCTTTTTCACCCACTCTGAGTTTAATTGTAGCTTCAGAACGAGAATCCATATCTCCTCTTTTGTCAATAACTACTCTAAATCCTTCAAGTTCAAAGAATTTTTTATAAGTTCCCAATGCTTTCTTCATAAGAAGCTCAAAAGACGCCTCTGCACCCTCAAACTGGTATCCTTCGTTTTCAAGTTTCTTTATTTTTTCAAGTATTAAATCAAGTTTTGAGTCAGACTCTAAATCAACCCCATACTCTTTGGCCTTAAAAACAATGTTGCTTCTTCCGGATAGCTCTGAAACTATGACTCTTGTTCTATTTCCAACAAGCTCTGGCCTAATATGCTCGTAGGTGTCTGGGTGTCTTTGAATAGCACTTACATGAATTCCCCCTTTATGGGCAAATGCACTAGAACCAACATATGGCTGATGCATTTCAGGGGAGATATTTCCTAATTCTGCTATGTATGCAGAAACGTTTTTCAGTTTAGCCAACTGTTCATCTGTAACGCAATTGAGCTTCATCTTAATTTTAAGGCCAGGGATTATTGAGCACAAGTTTGCATTACCACATCTTTCACCATATCCATTAATAGTTCCCTGAACATGAACGGCCCCATTTTTAACTGCCTCAAGAGAATTTGCAACAGCACACTCTGAGTCATTATGAGCGTGAATACCAATATTACTCTTTATTTCGGATTTAATTTGGGAAATAATATTTCCTATTTCAAATGGCAGGCTCCCTCCGTTTGTGTCGCATAAAGATATACAGTCTGCACCAGCTTTATCCGCTTCTTTAATTGTTGCTAGAGCATAGTCTTTGTTTCTCTTATATCCGTCAAAGAAGTGTTCTGCATCATAAATCACTTCGATACCATGTTCTTTCAGAAAGACTATAGAATCATAGATCATCTCCAGATTTTTTTCAAGAGGAACTTTTAATGCCTCAATCACATGAAAGTCCCAGCTTTTTCCAAAGATTGATGCAACTTCTGTATCAACATCTAAAATAGCCTTTAAATTAGGGTCATCTTCAGCCTTAAGTTTTGCTCTTCTGGTACTTCCAAAAGCCGATATCTTTGAAGTGGTCAATGAAAGAGCTTTAGCATTCTTAAAAAACTCAACATCCTTGGGATTTGAGCCTGGCCATCCACCTTCGATATAGTGTATTCCTAGTTCGTCAAGCTTTTCACATACCTTTAACTTGTCATTAGCGGAGAAGGCAATACCTTCTCCCTGTGTTCCGTCTCTTAAGGTTGTATCAAAAAGCTTTATCATTTTTTTCTCCTTATTCTTTCATCTTCTTCACTATTTCGTCCCCGACCTCAGTTGTCTTTGAAGTTCCTCCAAGGTCCTGTGTTCTTACCTTTCCTTCTTCTAATACTTTGACAACTGCCTTTTCAATTATTGAAGCAGTTTTTGGCTCTCCAATCGTCTCAAGCATCATTACTCCGCTTAAAATTGTGGCAAGAGGATTTGAAACATTTTTACCTTTGTATTTTGGTGCAGATCCGTGTATAGGTTCAAACATTGAAACTCCATCAGGATTGATATTTCCACCTGCTGCAAGACCAAGTCCACCTTGAATCATAGCACCAAGATCAGTGATAATATCTCCAAACATATTTGGTGCAACAACAACTTGATACCATTGTGGCTGCTTTACAAACCACATTGTAATTGCATCAACGAATGCAAATTCAGTTTCGTATCCGGGATATTCCTTTGAAACTTCTTCAAACACGTCTCTCCAGAGACTGTAAATATTTGTTAATACATTGGCCTTATCAACAGAAGTAACTCTCTTTTTACCTTTCATCTTAGCAAGTTCAAAGGCATATCTTATGACTCTTTTTGACCCTTCTCTTGAAATCATACCTATCTGGTATGCTATCTCTTCAGGCCTATCAATATCAATTCCCATATTGAACTTGACTTCATATAAGTCTCTAATTACTTCGAGTTGTTCTTTGTTCATTGTTCCCTTAAATCTTCCACCTATTCCAATGTAGAAATCTTCTGTGTTTTCTCTTATTACGTGGAAGTTAATATCTTTGTAGGTCTTGTCTTTAAGTGGGCAGGGAACGTTAGGATAGGATACAATTGGCCTTAAATTTACATATTGATCAAAATAAAATCTCATTTTTAGGAGGATACCTTTTTCAAGTATACCGGGGGCAACTCTTGGATCTCCAATAGCACCAAAGTATATTGCATCCTTTTTCTTAAGTTCCTTAAGTGTTTCTTCTGTTATTAATTCTCCAGTTTTTAGGTAATGTTCAGAACCGTTTTGATAATATTCCCAATCAATGTCTAGTCCTGTAATCTTACAAGCTGCATCTATTACTTTCTTTCCTTCTTCGATTATCTCAGGTCCTATGCCGTCACCGGGCATTATGGCTATTTTTTTCATTTAGAACCTCCTTTACGTATTCCATCAAGCCACCTTTCTCTACTATCTTCAGTAAAAATGGAGGTAGCGGTTTAAATTCAAAGATCTCACTGGATCTTTTGTTTTTTATAGTTCCTTTTTTCAGATCGACTACTAGTTCATCTCCTTCATTGGCTTTAACATCACATTCAATCAATGTTAATCCCAGATTAATAGAATTTCTAAAAAAGATTCTTGCAAAGCTTTTCGCTATGACACAAGATATCCCTGCTCCCATGAGTGCTCTAGGTGCATGTTCCCTTGAGGAGCCACAGCCAAAGTTTCTTCCTGCTACTATAATGTCTCCGTCTCTAACAATGCTATTGAATTCTGGCCTTACTTTTACGAAGGCGTTTTTTGCCAGTTCTTTTGGGTCTCCAGTTACTAAAAATTCTGCCGGAATAATTTGATCTGTGTCTACATTGTCTCCAAACTTAATGGCTCTTCCTTCAAGAACTTCCTTCATTAAAGCACCTCTCTAGGGTCAACTATTCTTCCTTCTAGTGCAGAAGCTGCAACAACCGCTGGATTTGCTAAATATACTTCCGAATTTTTATGTCCCATTCTCCCTATGAAGTTTCTGTTTGTAGTAGCAACGCATTTTTCACCCTCAGCAAGTATGCCCATATACCCTCCAAGACACGCTCCACATGTTGGGCCACAGACAAAACAGTCAGCTTTCTCGAAAATATCGATTAATCCTTCTTTTAAAGCCTGATTGAATACTTCCTTAGTTGCGGGAACAACGAGCATTCTAACTTCGGGATTTATTTTCCTTCCTTTTAGTATTTCTGCAGCTATCCTCAGATCTTCAATTCTACCATTGGTACATGAACCAAGATATGCTTGGTCTATCTTTACATCAACTTCAGAAGCTGGTGCCGTGTTACTTGGTAAAAATGGTTTTGCAACTGTAGGGGGTATGTCTTCTGCATCATACTTCAATTCTTCAATATAGTATGCATCTTTATCGGAATATACTGGATTATAATTTCCCCTTACTCTATTCTGAAGATACTCAAAGACTTTATCGTCTGGAGGAATAATTCCAGCCTTTCCACCAGCCTCAATTGCCATATTTGAAATGGATATCCTGTCGGAGAGTGTTAAATTTTCAATGGTGTTTCCATAATATTCCATTGCTTGATATAAAGCACCCTCTACTCCAATATCCCCAATTACATGAAGGATTATATCTTTGCCATATACATAATTGTCAAGTTTTCCATTAACTGTTATTTTAATACTATCAGGTACTTTTAACCAAAG
>JABLXD010000044.1 GCA_013178285.1 Methanofastidiosum sp. | reverse complement strand
CCATTGCAGGTCACCTTTGGGGCGTAGACAGAATATTAATGTGGTCAAAACAAGAAGAAAAGAAATTTGAAGCTTGTCTTGATATTTGTACTGATCTTTGTATTGAAATCATTAGGAACTCTGTTGACTCAAGTGGAGTCGATGGCTTTTCTATGCCTGATCCAACTGCATCAGGAGACTTACTCGATCCAAAAGATTTCCAGCATTTCCTTGAGCCAAGATACAAGAGATTAACAAAGGAAACAAAAGACGTCCCATCAATATTGCATATATGTGGTGATACAAGAGGTTACATGGACAGGATACCCCACTCTGGATTTGATGCATTCTCATTTGAAGCACCTGGCACCTCCGTTAAGGAAGCAGTTATGGGTCTTGGAGGCAGAATTACATTGGTGGGTAGTGTAGAAACTATTCCAGTGATAATGCAGGGCTCATCGGAGCAAGTTTATGTCCAATCTCTAAGGGATATTGCAGACGGGGTAGATATTTTAGCACCCGCATGTGGCACACCACCATTTACTCCAAATGTAAACATAATGTCAATGGTAAAAGCTAGCAAATCGAAAATACAATAGTTTATTCCAAAGTGATAATACTCACAGGACAGGAATCTATAGCTGATTGGACACAATCTAATAGATCTTCCCCCACTTCTCCTTCAGAATCATTTTTACCCCTATATTCTTTAGTAACTTTAGAACTTTCACCAGGGTCTACAATAAAAACTTCAGGGCATGTAGAGCTACAATTTCCACAAAGAATACACTCTTCTTGTTTGATATGGACTTTCATCGTAATCACAAAATGTAATTTATATTATCTTTTATAAAATTATATTTCCTAATATTCATACCTAATTAATTTAAATCATTAAAAGCTAATATTGTCATAGGTTGATAGAATGAGACTAGGCTTTGTTAGAATTGGGGTCATGGGAAAGCCGATGGCCACAAATATCTTAAAATCTGGATACGAACTTATGTGTTACAACAGGACAAAAGAAAAAATATTAGACCTAAAAGACAAAGGAGCTTTAGTTGCAGATTCAGTTGAGGAATTGATTGAATGGGCGGATACGATAATCTTCATGTTAACAACGCCTGAAATAATTGAGTCCACTTTGATAAAAAATATTAAAGACCTCAATGTCTATAAAGGTAAAACAATAATTAATATGGGCACTATTTCTCCTTCATTTTCGATTAAATTAAGTCAAGAATTAAGTAAATACAATGCACGATATATCGACGCACCTGTCTCAGGGTCAAAAAAACCTGCAGAAGATGGAAAATTAATTATCTTAACGAGTGGAGATCAAGATCTCATAAGCATCCACAATCCAATTTTCGAAACCATGGGAAATAAGATAACATACTGTGGCGAAATCCCTAAAGCATCAATGATTAAATTGTCAGTCAACTTGTTGATATTGCATATGATGGAAGGATTCAGTGAAATGATTAATTTTGCAAAAAAAGGGGGCATCGACTTAAATTCTTTATTTGAAATAGTACTTTCAAGTCAGATATCAAACGATCTTTACAAGATGAAACATACGAACTATATCTGTGATGAATTCCCAGTTCAAGGGTCAGTCAAAAATGGAATAAAAGATCTTAGCTTGATTATGGAAACAGCTAATGAAATAGGTGCGTATCTCCCTCTTACTGCCTTAAATCATCAGATGTATTTAAAAGCAAAAGAGTCAGGTTATGAAGAAGAGGATTTCTCTGCAATAATAAAAGTATTAGAAAAATAATATGGTGTTATAATGCTTATAGACGTTTCTTTAAGATTGCAAGAGGGCATGTTATTCCGAAAAGGTTCTCCATCATTTTCTATTACTATGCTTAAGTGTTTTCATGAAGAGGAAGGACAATATGAAACGTCCGTAATAAATACCCCTTCTCATGTTGGGACACATATTGACATTGTTAATAAAAATAATAAAATTGAAGTGAATAGATTCATTGGTAGAGGAGTTCTTTTAGATATCTCAAATTGCAATACTGATCCAATTACTCTAGATAATCTCTCTAACAAAAGATTAGTAAAAAAAGATGATTTTGTTTTCTTTAGATCATGTTGGAGTAAGAATGTTGGTAAAGAAAAGTATTTTGATCACCCAGAACTTTCATTTGAAGTCATAGAATGGCTTTCCAAAAAGAAAGTCAATATGGTAGGTATAGATGCTCTAGGGCTTGGCAAAGGTAAAAATCATGGGAAATATGATAGGTATTTGGTCGATAAGAGTATCTATGTTATTGAGAATCTTACTAATCTTGATTTGATTAAAGATGAGGTATTTACAGTCTACTGTTTTCCCCTAAATATAGAAAATCTTGAAGCTATACCTGCTAGGGTGGTAGTCCAAGTATAAACTTATAAATAAAATAATTTTGGGCTAACTATGAGGCCAATTTTTAAAAGACGTATGTTGGGGTGGAAACCTGGAAACTTAGAAGCATGGGTAGTAACAGGGATTTTCTTAGCTTCATTAATTTTTGTTACGCCTTTATTTACAGGACAGTCGAGAACACTTTTCTTGGCAGGATGGGCAATACTGTTAATTATTGTAATGTTAGTCTTTTCAGAATAGAAAATTTATTTTTTTTTAAAGATTAAAAATATTTATAATCTATTATTGTTCTGGTAATTTAGATGCCACGAGTAGACCTATTGTAACAAGAACAAAACCCAAAGCAAAAATACCATCTTTCAAAGGCAAAAATTCTATTGTATATCCTGTTATGCTGGAAAGTATAAGGATAAATCCCACTACTGCCATTAAAATTCCTATGATTTGAGCGATTTTTACTGCCATGTCTTTAGGATATTCAAGCCATTTAAATAACTTTTTATTCTTCTAAATAGTATAAAATGTTACAAATTTTATAACGTAACTCTTATTAAATATGTTCTCATAATCTAAAGAGTGCAAAATGATCTCGGATAATAAGGCCATAAAGAAAAAAGAGGGAATAGTATCTCACAAAAAAGAGTTCCTAGAAAGTATTATAGAAACTGCAAATGCAATTATTCTTACATGGGACAATGATACAACTATAACTAGTTTTAATACCTATGGTAAAAAAATACTCGGCTATTCGAATGAAGATATTATTGGAAAAAAATGGCTTGAATTTATTCCCCCTGACATAAAGAAATACATGACAAATGTCAGTGAAAAAATCGTATCTGGTGAGGATTTATACTGGGACCACGAAAATACTTGGCTATGCAAAGATGGGTCGATAAAATATATTCTCTGGAGAAACTCCCCTATAAAAGATGAAAGTGGAAATACAATTTTTTACATTTCTGTTGGAGTTGATATAACAGAGCGTAAGAAAACAGAGGAGCTATTAATAGAGGCGGAAAAAAAGTTTAGAACATTATTTGACAGTGCAAACGACGCCATATTTATTCATGACTTTCATGGAAAATTTTTAGAGGTTAATGAAACAGCATCACAAAGATTGGGTTACACTAAGGATGAGCTTAGAAGTATGAGCGTAGATGATATTGAGCCTCAAGAATATCACAACTATATACTAAAAAGAATACAAAAAATAAATGAGAATAAATCACTATTTTATGAAACAACACATATCAACAAATCTGGAAAAAGAATACCCGTTGAACTTAGTAGCAGAATAATAGAACTTGACAAAAAGTCATATATTTTATGCATTGCAAGAGACATAACGGATAGAAAAAAGGCCGAAGATGAGATGAAAAGACAGCTCATGAAGTTCAGATTGGAAGATGGAAACATATACACTGTTAGAGAGATTGCCCCTACAATATCTCTAGAAGCATTTAAAGATATTCAAAAAATAGGTTATGAAAGTGTTATCATATCTAGAACAACTGAAAAAGAATTTCAAAAATATTTTAATGGAAATTACAAATACCTTTGGCTTCACGAAGAGGAGCATGATGAAAAACTGTCCAATCTAAGAAAAATAGAAAAATATATTGGAAATTTAACTAGAAAAACAGTTATCCTACTCGATAGAATAGACTATCTTATAACAAAATATTCTTTTAAAGAAACTTTGAATTTTTTCCAGA
Source organism: Methanofastidiosum sp. (assembly GCA_013178285.1). Lineage (NCBI taxonomy): Archaea > Methanobacteriati > Methanobacteriota > Candidatus Methanofastidiosia > Candidatus Methanofastidiosales > Candidatus Methanofastidiosaceae > Candidatus Methanofastidiosum > Methanofastidiosum sp. Next base: position 6,128 of record JABLXD010000044.1, on the reverse strand, counting down.
ATATAAGGGATTTAGCTTATCTTAATGATTTGATTATCCTAGTTCCAATTGATCCCCAACTGTTAAGCGAAAAAGAGCTGAAGTTCCTAGAGAAGGACACTAAAGAAATTGAGCTCAGATATGGAAAAACATTGTCTGAAGATCTTTTAGAGATACTAAGATATGTATATACTAAAAACAAATCCGGATATAAACCCTCATTCTCCGATATTGGAATTGAATTTAATATAACTAGGCCCACGATTAAAAAAAGAATCGATAAACTCATTGAAACAAATTATTTGAATATCTCTATCAGCGGGAGAAATAAAGTTGTCGAGCTGACACACAAGGGCAGAGATCTTTTCTTAGGATAATTTTACATATTTTTACATATTCTTTTCACAAAAAATATCTATTTGTAAAGCCAATATTGTATTGGTGCTATGTTAGAAAAGGATCAAAGATCGAGAAAGGTGGCAGTCGTGGCCCACTGCCTCCTTAATCAAAATGCAAAAGTAAATGGATTTGCATTCTTTCCAGACATGATAAAGGAGCTGGTAGATTCTTTACATAAGTACAACTATGGCATACTACAGCTTCCATGCCCAGAGACTGTTTATGCAGGCATGAGACGATGGTGGTATGTTAGAGAACAGTATGACAATGCAATGTACAGAAAAGTAGCAAGAGCGGCGATAGAGCCGGTTTTGGATCAGATAGAGGAGCTATACAAAGATGGATGTAAAATAGTCCTTATAGGACTAGACGGAAGCCCTTCATGCGGAGTAAGGTCAAGTGGTTCAGATCCCAGATGGGGGGGAAAACCAGAGATAGACAATCTTGAGTATCCCCAAGTAAAAGAATCTGGAATATTCATCAAAATGATTCAAGAAGGCATAAAGGAGCGGGGCGTTCCTAAATTAAAAGAAATTGGTGCCGGCTTTGATATGCCTAATTTTGACAAAGGGGCCATTGTTAAAGAAATTGAAGAGTTTTTAAAAGATTAAATGAGGTGAAAAATGATCAAGAAAGAAATTGTTAGAGAGGTGGAAGGCAGATTTGAACTAACAGAAACATTGCCTGATTCTCAACTTTATAACAAAGACTTAGCTCCTGTTCCATTAGAGAAAAGAACATGGAGATACTACGAATTCTTTGCAATTTGGGTAGGGATGTCAGTATGTGTTCCAACGTGGATGTTGGCCGCTAGTATGATTGCCGCAGGATTTAATTGGGTGGTATCTATCGGGACTATAGCATTAGGGCAGTTAATAATTCTAATACCCTTAGTATTAAATTCCTTCCCGGGAGCAAAATATGGTATACCAATGCCCGTTCTTTTGAGAAGCAGCTTTGGAATTTTTGGTGCGAATATTCCGGCCCTTTTAAGGGGTGTCGTGGCCGCAGGGTGGTTTGGTATACAGACTATGATAATGGCCTTTGCATTAGATGGAATCTTTGTTGCATTGAGTCCAGAGGGATATGGTGGAATCGCTGGAATAGTTGGATTTTTCAATCTTCCAGCTCATTTAGTCATCTCCTTCTTCATTTCGTGGATAATAACTGTCGTGATATGCTATTACTCGCCACCTGGTAAATCTGCTCCAGGAATAAAATGGCTTAACGATATATCTGCCCCAATTTTATTGCTAATTGGGATAGGGCTACTTTGGTGGGCATTCACTGAAGCAGGAGGGTCTTGGGGACCAATACTTGGGCAACCTACAACTGCTTCATGGGCAGTATGGCCAGCATTTCTCACTGCAATGGTAGCTTACTGGGCACCTATAGCGATTAACATCTCAGACCTCACAAGGTTTGCCAAAACTCAAAAGGTGCAGTATATAGGGCAGACATTAGGACTTCCAACAACTATGACTGCATATTCGTTTATTGGCCTTGCAGTAACATCAGCAACTGTTTTGATATACGGTGAAGCTATTTGGGATCCTGTGGCTTTGATGATTAAGACCGAAAATGCTTTCTTTATTTTCGTTGGGCTAGTATTTATTATTCTAGCAACTTTAACTACAAATGTAACTGCAAATATGGTTGCGCCTATAAATGACTTTATGCATCCAATTCCAAAATATCTAAACTGGGAGAGAACAACAATACTTGTAGGGCTCATAGGGATAATTATGCAACCTTGGAGATTTCTTGCAGATCCTAATGCATACATATGGACATGGTTACTAGGATACGGAGCATTTTTAGGCCCTGTAGCAGGTGTTCTAATTGCAGACTTTTGGATTGTGCAAAAACAACGTATCAAATTAGATGACCTTTATTCTAGAAAAGGATACTATGACTTTAGAGGAAAAACAGACTACGGTGCAATAATAGCCCTTTTGGTGATGGCTGCACTTATTATATTCTATGCAACTAAAGGATTGATATTAGGATCAGGTTGGCCGTCATGGCTGTCTACCGGGGTCATGGTCCTTGGAATTTTAGGTGCTATATACCTTGACATTGCAGATAAAAAAGGAATCAATATGTGCGGTGCACTATCACTTTATCTTGGAATAGTCCTTGCAGTAGGTTCACAGCTTATTGTTCCTGGACTTGGGATGTACACTTGGTTCATAGGTATCATCATAGCTTTCTTAGCTTACTACCTCCTCCATACTTATTGGTATGGAAAGAAGTTTCCCCCATTAACTTAGTAGATATTTTCTTTTTAACCTCCACCAACCCAACTAGAAAAATGGGGGACTAGTTGGGTATTTTTTAATAGAAAATAAATCAATACCTAAAATAATTTAATTCTGAGTAATGTATTAGCTTCTTAAAAATGAAGATTATCAAAAATCTGTAGTTCCTGATCTTTAAATAATGTCAGAAAGTGATATAAGTTTAAACTTCCATATATAATAAGGGAAAAACATGAATATTATTTATACCATATTCTCTATCATTGTTATAGCTAAAGTAGGACATACTGCAATTAAAAATAAAAATTATTTAAGGCCCACATCAAGGCTTAAAAAAGGAGAAGGCATGTTGCTAGGGATTATTTTTGGTATTCTAATTGGAATTGGAGTTAGCATCCTTTTTAATCATTTTGTCTTTATCGTTATAGGTCTTGCATTTGGACATTATATCGGTCTTGTAATTGAATCGTTGGCATGCCCCTCAACATCTGATGAACTCGTATCTTATAGAAAGTATTCGCTTGCAGGCACAATTGCCGCAATAATAAGTACAATATATGCAGCTTTTGGAATAGAATAAATTATTTTTTAATATCTGGTAAAAGATAGTTTTATAATTTAGTAATAATTTATCTCAATTAAGATAAAATGGCAGATACTAAATCTAAATATAAATTGGGAATGGCAAAGTGGAACCTAAGTGGAATAACGAAGGAAAGATTAACTTTCTTTAGTGACGCCGTATTTGCAATAGCAATTACTCTTCTAGCACTGGATATAAGAATATCTGGCATTCCAAACGAATTAATATCTTTACAATTAAAATCAAAAATAATTGAATTAATCCCGAACATTGTGGGATTTGGATTAAGTTTTTGGATAATTTCTAACTTCTGGATAAAATACCACAGAATTATGGGGCTAATTAAAAAAAGTGACTCCACTGTAATGTATTTAAATTTACTTTTTTTGATGTTTATAGCCATACTACCATTTCCAAATTCACTTTTAGGACGCTATCCTACTGAACAATTGGTCATTGTATTGTATTCTTTATGCATATTTATTACAGGCATCATCCCTAATTTTATATGGTTACATGCTTCAAAAAAGTATAGATTGATAGATAAATCATTAAGTAAAAAATTTATAGATCATGTAACTGTGAGACTTTTTGTTTCCCCTTTGATGTTCCTTTTAGCAGTTCCATTTTCTTATATTAGTTCTTATATTTCAATTCTCATCTGGTTTCTATCACTTCCTTTTGGGTCTCTTACAGAGCTTTACTTTAGACGAAATTAGTATAAATTAATATTCTATGATTTTTCTTCTAAAATCTTTTTAATATTTTTCCCTTCTTCTTGCATGTGCTCATTTGACGTTTGAAGAATATACTCAACTTTATCTTTGCTGAATTTAAGGAATAATCTACCAAATTTATAATATGTCAATGCAGTAAAGACTGAACTTTTTCCCTTGGGCTCGATTAGCCATTCAATCTTTGGACACATAAAAGATGTTGGAAAGTCAAACTTCAATACAATTTTCCTGTTAAGAATAATTTCAGTGCAACTACCTTTGAGTTTTGCAACTTCACCACTCATTTTTTGTTCTGAATAGAAAGTTGAACCGACTTCTAGAGGATTTCCCTTCGTCCATTTGAACAAAATATGGTCTTCAGGATGCCAAGAACTATAGTTCTGTTCAATATTGTAGAAAAATTTCCATATTTCCTCTGGTGGCGCTTTAATCTCAATTGAATGCTTTACGAAGTATTCCTTATAGATTTCCATAAAATCACTAAATTAGATATACTCAACTGTTAATATAACTTTTCTATACCGAAAAACATAAATAGGAACAGTAGTAGTTATGAATGACTATTTATTAGTCAAATATTGGATAGTGATTCAATGAAGAGATTATTCGTTGTGCTATCAATTACAGTTTTGTTATTTTCAGCTATTTCAGTATCCCTAGCTCAAAAAGAAAACTACCCTTGTTATAATACTTTACCTTCTCAATGCCAATCATGCGTATCCGAAAAATGTATGTGCAGAAATGTTGAAGGCATGTGTTGGTGCCATGACTATTGTCAATGTAATGGATATCCCCCATATATTTGCAATAATGTTCCAGTGCAATGCGCTAGCTGCCTTACCCCTTGTTGTGTTCTAGAAGGGTTCCAGTGGTGTCAACTGTTTACTTCTTGGTATAGCCCTTACTGGATGGAAATCTACAATAATGAAGTTAAAGGTTGCTATGCAAGAGACCTAGTTTGTTACAATGGATTAGAATCTTTGGAAAGTACCTTACAGACAGAAGATAATAATTGCTATATCTACGATGGATATGAAAGCCTCACTCGATATAATTTTGGGGAAAATGGCCTTTTTTCTGTCAACGGGAATGGACATACTGTACCAAGTTTAACTTTGAATGTTCCGATATGCACAAATTCTCGAACTTTCTTCCAAAATCCGCCACCTTGCACGCCTGCCCAACCAGTTCCATTAGCGCAGGAAACTGTAACAAAGTTAAAATCTTGCTGCTATGATGTTAGGGGCTGTGGGGACACTCCAGCCATAGGATGTTCAGTTCCGTGCAATGGCTATGAAGTGCCGCCCAATTATGCGTGCAGTACAAATGAAATTGTTATATTGGATGTGGAAAGTATTGAAGGTCCAGTGTCTATAAATGGCAAAATTTACGAGTTTAATCCTGACTGTAAAAATTACCCAAGTATTTATCCAGGATGCATGTGGTGGATAGTATGGTATAATGGGGAAAAGCCTTTCGAAGAAGTGCCGGGAATTGTATATGTAAATCAAGGAATCCCAAGGACAATCACAATTGAAGGCGACGGTTACATGACATTTACCTTAGAGCAGAAATGCTGTTATGATTGCAAGGAAAAGCCACAGCTACCTTCTTCAATCCTCTACCCAAAGGTCGATATTGAACAGCTTTCAATAGCGGGAGGTCCCACCGTAATACAAGATGGTAAGGTTCTATCATCTCTTACAATCTCTCCCGGAGTCCAGCAAGCTATGATCCAAGTTGAGAATAGAGGCTTCTTCACCCAGAATGATTCGAGAGTAAGATTTGATGGTTTACCAGATGGGGTAACAGCCACAGTTTTACCAGATTCTCAAAAGATAACGGCACACAACATAGGGACATATTCTGCTACATTCACAGTAGGCCCAAACGTTCCATCAGGCACTTATAAAGTGACAATAATAGCGTACTCTCCAAATGGAGTTTTTGACACAATAACAATAGACTTTGTAGTTCCTTAAATTTATTTTATTTTTTTCTATCAATACTTTTTTAAAAAACAATTATTATAGAAGATTATGGCAGACATATCAAGTGTATCTTTGATAATCGGGGCAATGGTTATTTTGATGGGAGTTTATATTTTATTATCACTATTAAGAATCCCGATAAAAGAAGACAAAGAAGCTTTAGTTCCAGAGAATGTAG
>JABLXD010000043.1 GCA_013178285.1 Methanofastidiosum sp. | reverse complement strand
TTTCAAGAAACTTAAGTGCATGCTTTTCTAATAGAATAGTACGGGACATTCATATCCCAAGCTGCTTTTTTGCATCCTTTAACGAAACAAGGTTTTCCTTGTCAAAACTTCTAATGTAAGCGTTGAATTCTTCCTCGCTCAAAGCATCTTCCTTTTCCATCATGTGCTGCTTGATATAAGTAAGATCTTCTTCTATCGAGTTTAGTTTTTCTACTATTATTTTCTCTAGCTTACTTTCCATAATAATCAATTCGCCGTCAAATTTAAATAATTTATCCTAGGCTTGTTTGCTGGCCTTATTTTTAGGGCCAATCTGATTTATGTAGGTTATGTAGGATATTGGCCATTTTCATAAAAATCCCTATACGAGGCGTAAAATTTTATATTTTCTAGAAAATGGGGTAAAACCTACATATCCTACATAGATTCTAGGTGTCTTCAATTATGGCTTCTTCTGGTGGATTAAATTCAACATACTCTTCATTTGACATCCACTCGCGCTTGATTCCTATGCCCATGTATAAAACGCCTTCCATGGTCCTTTCCTTGTCATAACCCTTGTCCTTCATTATGCGCCCGAACTTCTGGATCTTAAACGTCGTAATCCCCTCAAGCTGTGAGAAGTTCTCGTAAGCTGTATAAAGCTCAAAACTCTTAACTTTGGAACCTTTTTCTACATAGCAGCACTTTTCAAGGAAAAATCCGACAGGATCGTTTTCTAGGTTGGCCTCTGTAGTTATGGCCCTAACTTTAGGGGGTATTGTTAGCTTCTTGTTTAGTTCAATGTCCTTTTTGTATTCAATCCACCCTTCATACATCCAGTTCAAAATTGCGCTTTTTACATTAGGGTCTGAAAGCTTGTATGGAAGCTCCTTGTCCTGCTTATCTTCAGGGATTGTCACATCAAAATGCACAAACACAGTTCTTTTGATGAAGTTAGGCTCATGGCCAGAGTACTTGAGTTTGTGATTTCCCTCAAAGATAAGCTTGCAGGTGGGGGTGTACTCCTCTTCCTTCTGGTATAGATCACGTGATGCGATCACATCCCCTCCAGTTATGCTTTTTATCAGATTGTCATCGACCCTGTTGGCATCCTCCGGGACCTCATGGATAACGACCAAACGCTTGTTCTTCATTCTAATAATATCACTCCTTGCCTGGCCACTCTGCAGCTTCTTTTTTTCAAATGTGGTAAACGGTGCAACTTGCGAATAGTCGCCAAGTACTCTTGTTATGGCTTCAGTGAATCTTGACTTCCCGTTATCCCTCTTGCCGTAGCAGCAGTAGTACCTCTGCTCGATTATTGCAGCATTCAGAGATAGCCCGCAGATCTTCTGCACAAATAGCCTTACATCCTCATCCGGCAGTATAGTAGATATGAAGCTGTCCCAGAGATCAGATTTAGCAGCAGGGTCATAGGTGACATCTGCCATCATGGTGATGTAGTCTTCCCTTCTGTGGTCCCTGAACTCCATGTTCAAGAGATCAAGTGTGCCATTCTCACAGCACAGGAGGTATAGATTTTTATCAAATCTATCAGGGCTCACCTTGATTTCTGGCTGTGATTTAAGGCAGTTTATCATGCCTTTGAGCTTGTTGTTGCTGAAAGAGTTTTTTGCAAGCTCCAGGAGTTTCTTTAGCTCTTCCTCACTCTTTGCCTTTTCTGTCTCTACTTTGGCGATATTTTTGATAGTTTCAACAGCAAGCTCCCAGATCATGTTCATGTCATCAATTGCCCAGCGCCTTCCATCCCATACATAGAATAGGTCTTCTGGAGGGGAATACCTGAACATGTTGCCAAAGTAGTAGACCATCCTTTCAGAATTTCCGGCATCGTTTTCCAGGAAATGCCTCGTGGGCCAGTCGGTCTTTATCCTGTTAACTTCTGCCTCTGGCAGTGGCTCCTCTGTGAGGGTCTTATTGACGGCGTGGAGGCACTCATTGATCTTTTTAGGATCATAGCCCCTATTGTAAAGCTCCCCGGAAAGGCTTGTGAGCTCCATGTTCCGCCTCCCGCTTTTTATTATGCCTTCTTTTTCCCTGTATTTATGCTCAGTATCATTGGCCCTAAAATTGGATTTGTTGTTCTTTGCCTCAATTGCACTGAGAAGCCAATCTGGAATCTCGGCCAGCGGGAAGTCAGTCGGCGACTTTATCCAGCGGTAGTGCCTTCCAGTTTTATGTATAGAAGGTGGGGTCTTTGCATAGGAACCTTCGCCCTGGATATCTATGCCGGGCCTTAGATCTGTGATCTTTTGGATATACCTGCCGTTAGTTTTGAAGTAGTAGTGGTAGCCTCCGCCCTCTCTTCCAGTCTTAACAAGAGGCGTAATCAGGCTATAGTCCTTAGGCTTGATGCTGTTTAGAGAGTCAAGGCCACCCTTGTCTATATCGATGTCCATAACTGCGATGCCGCTGATATCGCCGCATACAATCCCTATGTCTGCATCAGACCACCTGCTAAACCAATCTTCAACTTCTTCTTCAGTCGCCATTTTCTTTTCGTATGCCTTCCACTCTATCAGAGGTATTTTATCCATCGTTTTTATCGGGATAGCGTTCCACCCAAGAGAGCGGTAGTATTTGGCCCAGGAAGTGATGGGGCTATCAATCGATGGCATTGGCCCTATTTTTAGGGCCAAATCGTCATCTCGGGCTTCACTCATCTGAATCCCTCCTGAACGGCCTAGCATACTCATTTGCAATTAGTATCTCAAGGGGCCGTGCAAGCCTTTCATCGACCCTCACAATCTGGCCTTTTTTGAAAGGTCCATTTGGCAGGGCCATGCCGTCAAGGAAGAGAGGGATATCTCCCAGCAGCTCAACATACTGGCCTATAAGATGCTCTCCTCTAGAACTGGCCTTAATTTTAGGGCCAGGCAGCCCTTCAATGCAGTTATTTACGGTAGCAGTAATCCAATTCACCTACTGTACCCTACCGCTCGAACCAGTAAATCCACTGATTCTGGTGACTAAGCGCATTTTTTCGCTTATCACATTTGAAGCCTTGAGTATAGGGCCTATCGGCCTTAATATCAGACCTCAAAATTTTCAACCAATGCACCACCATAGTGTGGCCAAGTTGTACCTTCTCCTCAACCTCTATGGCAGTGAACGGCATTATACCAGATTTGATCACATCTAAAATAGATGTGTCCATTCTTGTATTTGACATATTTACCGGTGCAGTTCAAGAAGGAGCTTATTTATAATTATCGTGCATGAAAATAAAGCATGCGGTATTCCTGATTACAAATTTATTAATTATGAGAAATCAAATACATTAACTTATAATCGTGGTTTGAATCACTGGATGGGCGCCAAGGTGGTTTATAGAATGGAGTATACTATTACCCAAAAAAGAATCTTACTGAAAGATAAGGCCAACTAGTAAATGGAAAAGAAATATTTTTCCCTATTTTCCCTAATTTTTTCCATATTCTTATATATGTTGCAACATATCAGTTTTCATAGTATTTTTTATTGATGGTGAAATAATGAATCCTACTCTCCAAGGACTTAACGAAAAGCAGAGAGAAGCTGTTATAAGTGAGGACAAACGGTTACTTGTTTTGGCCGGTGCAGGAAGTGGTAAGACAAAAACAATAATTCAAAAAATCATGTATCTTATTTTTGAACAAAATGTGGACCCTTCAGAGATTTTGGCCATTACATTTGCCAGAAACGCCGCAAATGAAATGTTTGATAAGTTAATTATAGAAGCTGATGATAAATGTGAGTACAAGAATATAGTATACAATAAAAAAATAACAAACAAGCAAAAATACGAGGAAAGAAAAAAATATGTATCAAAATATCCATGGCTCAATAACTTAACAGTCAGAACTTTTCATAGTCTTTGTTTTTATATTTTGAGAAATAACGGCGCCAAAGAATTTGATAATAGATTTAAGATTTTGCCGGATAAGGAATATGGAGATACACTAGGAACTTATTTTCAAGCACCCGAAGATTCTAAAGAAATCTTACATAAACTAATATTAGCATGTGCTAGCGATAAAGAATATTTATTGTTCTTGAAAAGGTATATCCTAGATCATTACGTTGAAGATTTAAGGTTAAATGTAAATACTAATCACCCCAATCAATATCCACGACCGTATATTACTCTAAGAGGTGAATCTGTAAGATCCAAATCTGAAAGATATATCGCAGATTGGCTCTATCGGCACAATATAGATTATGAGTATGAATCACCTCTCCAAATATCGGATTATAAAGCAAATCCAGATTTTTTCATACCAGAAGCTAATCTCTACATCGAACACGTAAGTAATCTCAGCTCCCCAATGGCTTTGAAAGAAATAGATTTCAAAGAAGCAGGCAAAGCTTATTTCAAAGTTTTTGAATCTATGACTGTCGATATAAATGAATTTCACAGAGAATTAGAGAAAGTTATTTCGCCAAGAATTCACAAGGATATTACAAAATTACCTGCCCTTAAGTTTGAAGAAGAGTTTTCAGGTTATCATAAGGAACTGGATAGATTTGTAGCGGAGTTAATTAGTGTAATAGATAAAATAAAAGTTGAGGGAAGAGATTTTCTAGAAATATATCAAAAAGCTCAGAATGACCCACATAAACGAGTGAAAGATTTTTACATTCTTATAGAACCAATAATCAAAAGCTTCTCAGATTATTGTACTTATCATTCATACCTAGATTTTAACGATTTAATAATTAAAACGATTGATCTACTTAATAACTATCCTGACGTTAAAAATATCTTCCAAACAAAATACAAATATATTCTAGTAGATGAGTTTCAGGATGTAAATACACTCCAAGTAAAATTGCTTAAACTATTATTGACAGAAGAAACACAATTATTTTGTGTTGGAGACGACTGGCAGAGCATATATGGATGGAGGGGTTCAGAAGTAGAATACATAGTTAACTTTGAAAAATATTTTGAAAACTCTAAAATTATAAAACTTGATATAAATTATAGGAGCCATGATAATATCGTTTCTGCTTCTAGTGAAGTTATAAAGCACAATAAATTTCAAATAGCTAAAGAAATACGCTCCATATCAAAAAAAGGTAAAAAACTTTATCTTTACGCATCAAAGAAAGAATCAGAAGACGGTGTCGAAAAGGTAGTAGAGAATATAAAGCAATTTTTGGATAACGGCTACAATCGTGAAGATATTTTAATTCTTTACAGAAAGAAACGAATGTTTGATCCATACCGATATGAACTGGCTAAAGCAAATATCAGGGTGCCCTCTGGAACTATTCATTCTGCCAAAGGATTAGAAGCAAGAATAGTATTTCTAATAGGATTAACTTCAGGCTTGTATGGATTTCCCAGTGTATGGGGAGAAGATCGAATATTCCAGATCATAAAAGAGACAAATTATGAGTTAAGGATGGAAGAAGAGCGAAGACTTTTTTATGTGGCAATGACTAGGGCCAAGGAAGAGCTATTTTTGATAACTGAAATAGGCAACGAGTCTTCTTTCATAAAAGAAATACCTGGGGAATTTATCGATAGAAGTAACTTCTTGATATTAAATATTATTAATAATGATATCCCTTTAGTTTGCAGTGATTGTAGTAACAGAATAGAAGATAGTTTTTTGTTTTGTCCTTATTGCGGCAAGAAGTTTCTTAATGGCAAAGAAGATTTAGAAATCCCTGATGAAGTTAAATCTATAAGACTTGAAGATCTTATCGAAAAAAAATCTTATCAGGATAGAATAGATAAATTAAGAATGAAACACCCCAGGGCCTATGAGAAATGGGAGTCTGATGAAGAAGCTAAATTGATTAATTTATTTAATCAAGGAACTCCAATAAGTGATATAGCTAAAGTTTTGGAAAGGCAAAATAGTGCTATTAGAGCCAGACTAAAAAAACTAGGATTAATTGATGAATATTGAAATCAATTTTATTAATAATTATTGTAAATAATAAAAAAACTACTATAAAAGGGAGATTAAATGAATTCAAGCATAATAACAAGTTTTAATGTAGCAATTGCTAGGCCCGGACCAAAAAGATATCTGTACGCGCCTAACTATTATCTTCTTGAAACTTTGATAGGATGTTCTGCACATAAAGTTTATATCCCCTATGATATTGAAACATTTGGAACTTTTATAGATAAAAGTATTGAAGAATTTCCTGAAAGTCTTAAACATAGAGTAGAACTTATCGATAAAAAAAGAAAAACATATAATAAAGTTTTTGATTATCTGGAACCTATTCACTATGATATCTCCAAAACTCCATTAGAAATTTCATATGGACTATTATTTGATTTTTTATACAAGATCGTATTGGCAAGTGAACGTAAGACTGAAGCAGATGTAAGTGGATTAGAATATTTATCAAGTAACGTCTCTATCCTAATGACGCATGTTCAAGATAAAGAATCAAGGATTCGGCTTGCTCAATTGAAAGGGTTGCTGTCATTATACGAGCCAACTCAGGACTTAGAGGGATTTAAATTGACTGTACCAAATATTTCACCTTCCGTGCACCATAGGGTGATGGATTTTCTTGATGAATCAGAAATTATCAAGTTATCCGAAGATAGGAGCCAATTAGGTATTCCAAGTAAATCAAAAACGATACTCCCAAAATTAAGAAAAAATATCAGAAATATAAATATGGACAAGTATAACGACATAATCTCGATAGTCTTGTATACTATTAAGTTGGCATATAAAGAACACGACATTGAAAACGTTTTAGATACTTTGCTTGATTTGTTTAGTGAATTACTAACTTTTAAGGAATATAGCCCTCCTTTACTAAATCTAGACAAATATCGTCTATATGGATGTAAAAAAACTTTTCCAAAGAATCCTCCAAACTTTGTTACGTCTACTGGAGCTACATGTGCTATGGGGGAAGTATTTACTTGGAAAGAAGAGAAAGATAATATTTGGAGAATTTAAAATCTTTTGATTACTACATTACAATCAAATAATAGAAACTTTAATATTCCTCAGTCCATATTTTTGTTCATGAAATATATCGCCTTATTGTTTATTTTCTTCTTATTGTTTTCATTATGTGGCACTCAGATTATTAGAGGAGAAGAAAATGATATTGAAAATAAACTAATCTCTAAAGGTGGAAAATTATCTCTCGTGACATTATTTGATTTCTATTTTGATTATGGCACGTATGAGCCCATTCCAACTTATACAAATATAAAAGGGGAATTAAATTTAGATTTAGAAAATATTAAAAATTTTTCAAAAACATCCTCTCACCTAGATTCTTGGAGAGAGAGTGAACTAATTCCCGAACCTTACAAATTAAGAAAGTTTGCCCAAGAATGTATAAAAATCCATGAAAATGGAAAATATGAATATTTAATTAGCTCAATTAAGTGCAGGACAAAAGAAGGGGATAAAAACTATCAAAATTTAACAAAATACGAAGATGTAGTAGGAATTGTATTTGAAATCTCTGGCAAAGGCCACGAACTTTACTATGATGGTATTTTTTTATATGATACTTTTGATTTAGATGAAGATATAGACTTAGATAGAGATACTCTTTTACAATTAATTATAGACAAAAACAATGAAACTAGCAGAGAAAGATTGGAAGCTGAAAAAATTCTAGAAGAGGGATACTTCCAATACATCAAGAATAATTATATTTATCCAGATTATAAAATAACATTTATTTCTCGTAACGGTTTTGTATATGCCTATCCTGCAGACATACTATCACTTACTTACCGAAGATATTTATCCTCATCATACTTTCCAATAAAGGATCGTACTGTTAATTTTTATAATTGGCATCCTAGAATTTTCTTTTATGTAGCATCGTTAGAAGTAGACAATCTAAACAAATCATTTAATAATAAAGATGGCAATTTTAATTCATTTTCTTTCTATAATTATATTGTAGACGTTAATAGAAATAAAAGAATGTGGATAGAATTAAGCCCTCATGAAAATGGAGATTATGGATTTGTTTATTCTAGCCAGTTAATCGTTGAATTATATCCCCATGATTATTCAGAAAAAATGAGGTATCATAATCATTGGTTTAAGGAAGAAATAAATGATTATTTACTTTTAGAATATACTCAAGCAAGAATGAACCAAATAAAAATAATAATTACTTCAGAAAATTACATTAAAAAATATGGCAATGATCTAGACAATCTTAAATATGAAAGATCATGTTTTAATGAAATAAAAAAATATTTAATTAATTCAAAGATATTTTTAAATAACTATATGTTTAAAAAATATGATTTCTTGAGTAATGATACAAAAAACATGATTGAATCTGACATAGATATTTATTTGCCTAAAGTTGAAGTGATGATACTAGAGAGAAGTGAACTGATTGAAAATAAGTACCAGGATTCTGCCATAAAGTATGCTTGGCTTTCTATCTTTTTGGGTGCCGTCGCACTTATAATCAGTGTTTTTGGGTACCTCAGACCTAGACAATAAATTAGTAAAAATATACCAATACAATAACGACTCCATATTGTTATATATGAGTAATTCCAATATTAGGATATTAAGGGATTTAAATGGATGAAATTGATAAATTGGAAAAAGAAATAATTCATAGCAAGGTAGAAAGTTTTCCTCTCAAAGATGATGTACTAAAGATATTAAAAGAAGAGAATATGCCTTTCGAAGATCAGAAGTATAATGAATTAATACTTTTATTGGAATTTAAAAAAATTGAAAAAAATGTTGGAATTATCAAAGGAGAATACTATCAAAAAGACAAATTGGAATATAGGGGATCTCTTTTATTGCCACTTAATGATAAAAACGAGGCTAATCCATCTATTTTTGATAATCTTGACATCAATGAATCTAGATTTTTTGGTTTCACTTTAGACTCTAGGGAACCAAACCTCTCTGAAAAGGCAATTAATTTCTTCAAACGTAGTTTTGAAGATGCTACTATACAAAACTTTATTCCTTTCGCAGGCGGATCTAGGAAAGAATAGTACAACCATAATTGTTTGGTGCTTATCTTGCAAACTAGTAAGAATAAAGATCAAGAAATTGAAGATATAGTTGATGAAATTATATACAATATTGACAATGCTAATCAGTCTAAATGGCATTATATTTTTGATTTTATTTTGATAATAATGATACCATTTCTACCAAAATATCCCTTTTGGAAAAATCGTAACTATATGGACTATTCATTTAAAATAACTTTACTTACTCTTATTTATTTTTCTTTATTGCTCAATATCTTTGATTTTTGGTATCAAAATACTGTATCCATCATAAATATAGTTCTAATTTTGTTTCCTTTATCCACTTTATTTTATTGGGGATATAAATTTTATAAACATAGGTCAAGTTGGGTTACCTATAAGATATTTGATTATCTTATTTTTTTAAATTTAACATCCATATTCATATCTATAATTATTACATCTCTATTTTTTTCTTTTTTCTTGAGAGATTTATTTTTTAAAAATATAGTCTTAATAATTTTACCCATCTTAATAATTCTTTTTTCTATGTCTGGAATATTTTATATTAAACCCCTAAGAAAAAGATTAGGATATCAATTCAAATTTGTTAAATACTACCCTAATCTAATTTTGGCTATTACTTATTCAATATTTAAATCTGGAACAAAACTATGTAGTAAAGAAAAATTTGATGACGATTGCATAAAAGAGGTAATAGATCGCAAAGATGTCATATATGGAAATGATTTTATTACTATTTTAGGGATGGAGTTACAAAAAGATATTGAGTACTTAACTATACTCAATAAAGAACTTGAGAATTCTTTAGATTATCCTATTGATGAATTGTCAGAAATATTGGAATTCATGATAGACCATTATTATCATATAGATTACGAAAGAAACTCTTTGAGTAAATACTTAGACATTGATCCGATGTTGGGGAAAAAGGATATCAAAAGATTCGTTGATAATGTAATAAATATGATCTTCTTTTACTGTGAGCCAAATATCAAAGAAGGATTATTAGCATTAATAAATTCTCAATTTAAAGTCTTAAATGGCGAAATTCCAGATGAAACTTTTGACCATTTTGTATCTCAGTTAATCCAAAGAGAAAAGCATAATTTGTCATCTATCAAAACTATATCAGAATACTCTTATCTTTACGCTTCGAGATTGCTTAGTGTTACAAATGTAATTATTT
Source organism: Methanofastidiosum sp. (assembly GCA_013178285.1). Classification (NCBI taxonomy): domain Archaea; kingdom Methanobacteriati; phylum Methanobacteriota; class Candidatus Methanofastidiosia; order Candidatus Methanofastidiosales; family Candidatus Methanofastidiosaceae; genus Candidatus Methanofastidiosum; species Methanofastidiosum sp. The sequence continues at coordinate 632 of JABLXD010000043.1, read as the reverse complement.
CAATCTTAATAGTATTATTAACTATATTTTCTATTTGGTTAATAAGAAAAGGCGTTTAACATATTGTCCATCATCAATGTCTAAAATAAAACATAAATGTATAATTATTTCGCATAATAAGCCTTATGCGCAAGTATTCTTATCGCCTATTCTATAACAGAGGTAGAAATTCTAATAGTAAATTAAGAATCTAATAAGAAAACTACCTATATCGCTCAAACTCTTCCTGTGTTAATCCAGGATATTCCATGAGCTCATTTACATCCGGCTCTAGGTATAATTCTATGCCTCTTTGATATTCTTTAGGCTTCAGCTTTTGTATCTCCTTGGGAAATACAGCCAGGAAGGGAAGGAACATAAACAGTAAATCCCCCTGCTCTTGGGGTCCAGAATAACTGTTAGTTTCATGCTCTAACTAATTATTTAGAATATATAAATTGATATATGATAAGCAGTTATTGGGTCTGGCCCTAATTTTAAGGCCAAAAATTGTAGTGAAATTTGCTTTTCCCTATTTTCCCTATTTTTTTCCATATCCTTAAATATATGGAAAAGGCAAGAGTATTATGTGATATTATGTTTATGGCAAGAAAAATTAAGGTAACTATGGTGTTTTTGGTTCTGATAGGTAC